>JAPOYW010000144.1:1704-3619 GCA_026706425.1 Gammaproteobacteria bacterium | reverse complement strand
ACGAGAGCAACCACGTCGAGGAGACCGAGCGCATCCTCCGCGACTGGCCGCTGTAGGCACATTCATCACGGACGAGCCGCAGCCCACCCTGTGGCACAGGTGGCAGGCTGGTCCGCGAGTTCTCCTATCGTCACCTTCCGATGGGCGACCACCCCCATGCCGAGTGTCAATCAGCACCGTCTCGATTCGCCCGCGTTTCTGCTTGAGAACGTAGGCCCCGTCAGCCAGGCAAGGTTGGAGCTCGGCGCCCTCACGATCATCGCCGGCCACAACAATACCGGCAAAACGTACATCGTCTACACTCTGTATGGCTTCCTCAAGTGCCTGCGAGACGTCTTCCGCGTGCACCGCCTTCTCGCGCGCACCGGTCCCCTCAGTTCTCCAGAACGACCTATCCGGCAACAGATCTCGAAGCAGGTTCTGGCGCGCGAAGGGGGCGTGATTCGATTCGACCCGAAGCAACTCAAGCGGGAAAGAGCCTCGCTGAGTAGAGATCTCACTCGCGCCTTCTCGAAGTACGAACTGGCTGGTGTCTTCAGTGCGTCCCACAAGAAGTTCCAGGGAGCCTCACTCCAGATCGACCTGCCGGACGACCAAGCCGAGCGCCCCCACGTGCAGTCGATCGATCTCGACTTGCCGGCTGGCCAAATTAGCCTTCGTCACAATGACGCGGACGTAGCGGTCCTCCAACTCACCCCGGATCGGATACTGGCCAGCGACTACATGCGCCGGCACGTCTCCACGTACCTCTATGTTTACACGCTGCTTCCGGAGTTGCTCATCCTGAATCCGTTTGTCCTCTCCGCGGAGCGTTTCGGGATTTCCCTCTTCTACAAGGACCTCGACCGTCGTAGAAACCAACTCGTTGCCGAATTACAGAAGATGGGTGATAGTGGGGGGAAGCACCGTTCCCCGCTTTCCCGAATCGATGAGGTCTCTCGCTACTCGCTTCCTGTGAACGACAACATAGACTACACGCGTAGCATACCCGAGTTCCGCGAGCTACGGAGCGAGATCGCCGCAAGTGGGCTGGACGATGGCATTCGCACCATGATGGGAGGTGTCTACGAGAGCTCGGAAGACGACATCCAGTTCGTGGCCGAGTCGTCTGACGCCTCCGATCCTCGGAGCCCTACGACGATCCCGTTGCACCTCGCATCCTCATCGGTACGCGGTCTGTCGGACCTCTACTTCTTTTTGCGTCACGTGGCCCGAAAGGACCACCTTCTCATAATCGACGAGCCAGAGAGTCACCTCGACACCTTGAATCAGATCCTGCTCGCGCGCCTGCTGGCGCGCCTTGTGCGAGCCGGGGTGAGAGTGCTGGTGAGCACCCACAGCGACTATCTCATCAAGGAGTTGAACAATCTGATCATGTTGAGCAGCAACTTCGAGAAGAAGGCCGAGGTAATGAAGAGACGGAACTACGAAGAGGCCGACTGCCTGGATCCGGGGCGAATCCGGGCCTACATCGCCAAGGAGAACACGCTGGTGCGATGCGAGATCGACAAGTTCGGCATCGAGATGCCCAACTTCGACGAGACCATCAACAGCATCAACAGCGTTGCGAACGAGTTGGCGGCGTGGTTGTCGGTGAAGGAGAACGAGAACGAGTGACGTGGCACTGGCGAACGACCTTGCGGCGATTCTGCAGGAGCGCTTCCTGGATCTCCATCGGAACGAGGAACTCGAACTCACGGACGGGCAGTCGGGGATGCGAGTGCACGTTGTCGAAGTGTCAGCCGCAGTTGCCGCGGTCCGCCTGGAGAGAGTGGGGCACCTTCCGGGACTGAAGGAACGGGTGCCGGCGAGAAGGATCTGCGACTATGCGCTGCTTGCGGAGTCGGACGACACGATCTTCGCGGTGCTCGTCGAACTGAAGGCGACCTACACCCGGGAAGAGGGCCCCATGGAG
>JAPOYW010000144.1:0-1665 GCA_026706425.1 Gammaproteobacteria bacterium | reverse complement strand
CCGGTGCTGGAGTATATTCGCTCGGCCTGCGACGTGGAGCGTGGAACCGGCGTATCCAGGGCCGTGTCGGTGGGTTATGTGCTGGTCTTCGAGAAGGAAGCCGCTCGGGCGCTGGACAAGCGGACCTTGAAGCCGGTGCAACCGGCCACCAGATCCTACAAGGACATCACGGTCAACACGTTCGTTGGAACAGCGATTCCGTTCCCCTCGCTCATGGCCACCTTGCCGCCGCGCCCTCCACGTGACACGAGACCACAAGCTCCCGCCCCCGCTCCGCGCCCGCCTACCGCCCCCACAGCTCGCTGAGCGGCACCGCGAGCGTGCGCGGATCGCCCAGCGGCAGGATGTCCCGGCCGGCGTAGAGCACGATGCCGGCGACGAAATCCTCCTGACACCGGTTCGCGAGCCGGGCGAGGCCGCGCCCGTCGTCCCGCGTGACGGCGCCGGACGCCTTGACCTCTATGCCCCAGGTCTTTCGGCCGCGGGTGACGACGACATCGACCTCCACCTGGTCCTTGTCGCGATAGTGCCAGAAGCGCAGGTCGGGGTCGGTCCAGGTGGCCTGGGCGACGAGTTGCTGTACCACCCACGACTCCAGCAGATGACCCATGCGGCTCCGGTCGGAGCGCCAGTCGTCAGCCCTCAGCCCGGCGAGCGTCGCCGCGAGGCCGCTGTCGAGCAGATGTACCTTCGGCGAGTTGATGAGCCGCCGGGCCGGGTCGCGACGCCACGCCGGCAGGCGGCGCACCAGGAAGACGCGTTCGAGCACGGCGACGTAGTGGTCCACGGTCTCGCGGCGAAGGCCGAGATCGCCGGCGAGGCGGCTGGCGTTGAAGAGCTCCGCGCCGTGCAGGGCCAGCAGCTCCAGCAGACGGCCGAGCTCGTGCGCATCCCGGATGCGGGCCACGTCGCGGACGTCGCGCTCGATGATGCCGCGGACGTACTGTCGGTGCCATTGCCTTGCGCGACCGGCGGTTCGACGGAGCGGCTCGGGGTACCCGCCGGCCACCAGCCGCTCCGGAAGGGTCGGTTCGCCGGTGGTGGAGGTGTCGTCATTGGCCCGGATGCCGGGTTCGAATGCCCCGTGCAGCAGGGCGTGCAGGAAACGGCCGGGGCGCCGCGCCTTCTCCGACTCGGTCAGGGGGTGCAACTGGGCGATCTCCATGCGGCCGGCCAGCGAGTAGGTTACCGTGGGCGCGAGCAGCGGATTGGCGGAGCCGGTCAGCAGGAAGCGACCGGGGCGGCGGTCGCGGTCCACCGCGCGCTTGACGGCGACGAGGAGCACGGGAACGCGCTGGACCTCGTCGAGGGTCACGTCGGGCGGGAGCCCGGCGACGAACCCGTCGGGATCGTCCTCGGCCGCTCGGCGGTAGTTGTGCTCGTCGAGGCTGACGAACGCACGGTCGGACGCCAAGTGCTCCACCAGCGTGGTCTTCCCGCTCTGCCTCGGACCGACGAGACAGACGACGGGGGTGTCCGTCAGCGCCTCCCGGAGGGCGGGCGCCAGCGACCGCGGGTACAGCGGGCGCGGTGCGTCCATGTACCGGCCAGATTAGCGTCCGATTGCCGGTTCGGCAAGCGTCCGATCGCCGGCTGAAGGAGCGTCCGATCGCCGGTTGCCGGAGCGTCCGATCGCGGGTTGCGGGAGTGCCGGATTTCCGTTCC
>JAPOYW010000616.1 GCA_026706425.1 Gammaproteobacteria bacterium | reverse complement strand
ACTTTGCATAACTGACAGAGGATCGACTGATCGACCCAATTGGCGCACGAATTGGTGTGCGACGGCGGCGAACAATGTCGTGGGAACGCCTTCTGGTTGGAGAATTCCACTTGACACCCACGGGCGAAAGATCCCTGCTGATATGGTGCCGAGTATCTCGACCGGCGTGACAATGAGGGTAGGTGTTGACGGTCGGTGGCATAAGTCTGTAAGGCCTCAGTCGAGATTGGATTCCAAGAGATGGTTGTCGAGGCAAGCCCCGTCACCTGCTCAACCAGCGGTAGTGAGCGCGGTACTCACGAATGAAGAGCTGTTTGAAACCCCTCGAAGGAGGTGTTTTCTCGCGCTTTGAACGTAAGGGCGAACCCCGCGCGGCACCGTGGGCGGACCGACACCTCGGGTACGGCAAGGCGGGGGTATCTGCGAACAGAGGCTGAGTTGGCGGCGCGGGGGCGGGTGCTCGATGCCGCGACGGGTTCGCACCCGATGGAAGCCGCGGTGGAACGCTCAGCGCGGGCATGACGCCTGGCGACTACGAGGCTGGCGGACCGCTGTGCCCGGCAATCCGGTTTGCTGCCGCTTTGACCGGATCGCCTGCAAGGAGCGCATACCGGGTATCTCGAAGGCCTTCGCGGTCATGCGGCCCACTTCGCCGAGAGAATCTCGGCCTGTTGCAGAACAGTCTGAACGGCGGCGTCCTGAAGGTCCGGTGGATAGCCGTGCTTGCGGAGGATGCGCTTGACCAGAACCCGCATTCGCGCGCGCGCTGACTCGCGGTGCTGCCAGTCCACGGAAGCGTTGCCCTTCAGCCCGTTCAGCAATTCATGGGCGATGACGCGAAGGTGGTCGTTGCCCATGACCTCGACTGCACTTTCGTTCTGGGCCAGGGCGTCGTAGAAGGCGATTTCCTCCTGGCTGAGCCCTTCTTCCTCGCCGCGCTGGTGGGCGGCACGGATGTCCCTGGCAAGGTCGATCAGTTCCTGAAGTACTTCCGCCGTGGTGATGGCGTTACTGTGGTAGCGAGCGATCGCTTCCTCCAGCCTCTGGGAGAAGGCGCGGGTCTGCACGACATTGACGCGGCTGCGCGAGCGAAGTTCCCCGTTGATGAGCTTGCGTAGCGCTTCAAGTGCGAGGTTCTTCTTCTCCATTCCCCGGATCTCGGCGAGGAATTCGTCGGAGAGGATGGAAATGTCGGGCGCGTCCAGCCCGGCGGCCTCGAGAATGTCCACGATCTCGGTCGAGACGACAGCGCGGCTGACGATCTGCTGCACGGCCAGGTCCCGCTCGGCGGAGGACTTGCCGGTGCCCGGCGCGCTCTTGGCGAGCGCCGCGCGGACGGTCTGGAAGAAACCGACTTCGTCGCGGATGCCGCGCGCCTCGTCACTGGCAGCGGCGAGCGCGAACGCCCTGGAGAGCGCCAGTACGGCATCGTTGAAGCGGCGATGGGCGCGTTTCCTGCCTTCTTCTGTCGCTTCCCTGGCCGCCTCGCGTTGCTGCATGCCGAGGATCCACTCGATGGCGCCGGCAAGCGCTGCGAGCCGTTCCCGCGGCGATCCGGTGAGCCCCTTGCGGTGGTCGAAGCCATGGAACATGGCGCTTACGATCTCGTACTTCTCCAGCATCACCGCGACAGCCTCGGCCTCGTCGATCCCGGCATGCTTCCGGTCATCGCGCGAGTACTGGCCAAGGGCTGACTTCAGATTTTGCGCAATGCCGATGTAGTCCACGATCAGTCCGGCCGGCTTGTCGCGGAACACACGGTTGACCCGGGCGATCGCCTGCATGAGCCCGTGCCCCCGCATGGGCTTGTCGACGTACATCGTGTGCAGGCTCGGCGCGTCGAACCCGGTGAGCCACATGTCCCGCACGATCGCCAGCTTGAGCGCATCGTCCGGGTCCTTGATCCGCCTGGCGAGCAACTCCCGGCGCGCCTTGCCTCCGATGTGCCGTTGCCATTGCTGCGGGTCTGACGCTGCGCCGGTCATAACGATCTTGATGACGCCGCTATCGTCGTCGTCGCTGTGCCAGTCCGGCCGCAGCCTGACGATCTCGCCATAGAGCGCGACGCAGATCCGGCGGCTCATGCAGACGATCATGGCCTTGCCGTCCATGCCGACGACACGGTTCTCGAAATGCTCGACCAGGTCCCGAGCGACCAGACGCAGACGCTTTTCGGTCCCGACGACGGCCTCGACGTTAGCCCACTTGCGCTTGAGCCGTTCCTGTTCGCTTTCGACCTCGTCCTCAGTGAGCTCCGCAATCTCGTTGTCGAGCACCGGCTTCTCGTTCTCGTCGAGTTCGATGCGGGCGAGGCGGCTCTCGTAGTAGATCGGCACCGTTGCACCGTCTTCGACGCCCCGGTTGATGTCGTATACGTCGATGTACTCGCCGAACACTGCGGGCGTGTTCACGTCCTCCTTTTCGATCGGCGTGCCGGTGAAGCCGATGAAGGAGGCATTCGGCAGAGCGTCGCGCAGGTGCTTGGCGAAACCGTATGAGATTTCTCCTGTCCTTCGCGCGAACTTAGCGCGGAAGCCGTACTGGCTGCGATGCGCTTCGTCGGCGATGACGACGATGTTGCGACGATCGGTGAGCACTGGGTAGGCGCCCCCGCCGGACTCGGGCACAAACTTCTGGATGGTCGTGAACACCACGCCGCCGGAAGGGCGGGTCAGCACCTTCTGCAAATCCTCCCGGCTTTCTGCCTGCTGCGGGGTCTGGCGGAGCAGATCGCGACACATGGAAAACGTGCCGAACAACTGGTCGTCGAGGTCGTTGCGGTCGGTGATGACCACAACGGTGGGATTCTCCATTTCCGGGTGGGCGACGATCTGTCCGGCGTAGAACTCCATCAGCAGGCTCTTGCCGGATCCCTGGGTGTGCCAGATCACGCCAATGCGGCGGTCACCGTCCGGGCTCGTGGCGGCGATAGTGCGCTCCACCGCATGGCGCACGGCGTGAAACTGGTGGTAGCCGGCCACGATCTTCACGAGTCCGGCTCCCGTATCCTCGAAAACGGTGAAATCCCGAAGCAACGTCAGGAACCGGTTCTTCTCGAATACGCCCTTAGTGACGGTTTCGAGCTCCGGCGCGCCCTTTGCGGCGACGGCGGTGCCGTCCACCGTGCGCCAGGGCATGAACCGTTCGAGACTGGCCGTCAGCGATCCGAGGCGAGCCTGTACTCCGTCCGAGGTCGTGAGCGTGGCGTTGGTGCGGAACAGCGAAGGGATCTCGACCTTGTAGGTCTGGAGCTGGTTGAACGCCCCCTCGAGAGTGGCGTTTTCGTCGCCGGGATTCTTCAGCTCGATCACGGCCAGGGGCAGGCCGTTGACGAACACCACCACGTCAGGGCGGCGATTGCGTTCGCGTTCGATCACCGTGAACTGGTTCACCGCGAGCCAGTCGTTGGCCTCAATGTCGTTGAAATCGATCAGCCGGGCGGTATCGCCGCTGATGCTCCCGTCCTCCCGGACAACCTCGATGGGCACGCCTTCGACCAGATAGCGGTGCAGGCGGCGGTTCTCCTCGATGAGCGAGGGGGTTTCCGTCTGCCGCACCTTGCGCAGCACGTCCCCCAGCGTCTCGGCACGCAGGTTCGGGTTGAGGCGTGCAAGCGCGTTG
>JAPOYW010000048.1:727-3622 GCA_026706425.1 Gammaproteobacteria bacterium | reverse complement strand
CGATCACGTATCTCGGCATGGTTTCCTCCGTGGTATGTCGCGTTGCAAAGCAGACCGCAGAGCCTACGCCAGCGATGCGCCCGCACACCAGACCCGACGCCTTGACAGCGGCTAACTGCTGCGCGGAACTCGAGGTGGGCGGGACGTCCTGCTTGAGGCGGCCGAGTTCGCCCCGTAGGCTGTGTCCCGGTTCGGCAGGTAGAGCGGACCGCTGGAGGGCAGTGTCATGGGTCCAGTACCGACTTCGAAGACTCGCCTCACGGCGTGTGTGAGAGCCTTCGACACCGATGCGGTAGTCGCCGGACTGAAGTCGTGCCCCGAACTCCTGCACCACGCCGATCAGCGTGGTCGGAACTGGCTGCACCTGTGCGCGAGTGTCGATGCGCGCAAACGCGGCCTGAACCCGGCGGACGCGATACCGCTGGCAGGCGCGCTGCTCGACCTTGGAATCGACGTCAACGCCGCCGCATTCACGGAGGGGACTTGGCGGGCGACGCCACTGTGGTACGCCATTTCTCGGGGCGGCAACATCGACATGGCACGGTATTTACTAGCCTCGGGGTCGACGCCGGAACACTGCCTCTGGGCGGCGGTCTATCGCGATGACCCCGACATGGTCGCGCTGCTCGTCGATGCGGGAGCGGACCTTGAAGCCGTCGCCGAAGAGGAGACGCCGCTTCTGCACGCAGTCAAGTACAGTCGGTTTCGCGGCGCGGAGATGCTGCTGAAGGCAGGTGCCGATCCCGACTACCGGGATGAGCGGGGGATGACCGCACTGCACTACATGCTGAAGAAGAACAGCGACATCGGGCACTTCCGGACGTTCGCGGCGCACGGTGCCAGGGGGGATATTCCGGACCGCGACGGTCGGACGGCGGTCGAAATCCTGTCCCGCAAACGGGATCCGGGATTCCGTACCGTGGCGGACCGGCTGGCGAGCCGGAGCCAATAGGCTGCGGCACGCACGGACAACGGAGAGAGTGATAAGGGACACCCACCTTTGGTTCGTCGACACCGTGGCCCAAGCGGAGTCCACTTGACATCGATCAATCGGGGATGTGTTGGGCTCACCAAGACGCAACGGTGGATTTGCGGTACGTTGACGTCCTCTCTAAGGAAAAACCCGAGCCGGCGAGCGGCTGATGCGCCTCACCTTCATCCACGGACGAACGCAGATCTCTCTTCTCGACGGGATCGGGCCGATGCCCGGTACGCGAGCCGGGACATGGTCGACATCGACGCGAAACGCGCAGGCCGGGGATCATGATGAGCAGTGATCGGGAGTTCGGATTTCACACCCGTTCCGTGCACGCCGGTGCGCGTCCGGACCCAACCACCGGGGCGCGGGCGCTGCCGATCTACCAGACCACGAGCTACGTGTTCGAGGATCCGGAATCCGCTGCGGCGTATTTCAACCTGGAGGAGTACGGCAACACCTACTCCCGAATCATGAACCCGACCGTTGCCGCGCTGGAGGAACGGATCGCCAACCTGGAAGGCGGCGTTGGGGCCGTGTGTTTCGCCAGCGGCATGGCGGCACAGACGGCCGCGCTTTTCACGCTGCTCAATCCCGGTGACCACGTCGTTTCTTCCTCGGCACTCTATGGCGGCACGATTACGCAGTTGAAGCACCTGTTCCGCAAGCTGTCGGTCGAGTTGACGTTTGTTGACCCGGACGACATCCAGAGCTGGCGCGCAGCCGTGAAACCCAATACGAAACTGCTCTTCGGGGAAACCATCGGCAATCCCGGCGGCAACGTACTGGATATCGAAGCGGTGGCCGAGATCGCCCATGACCAAGGTGCGCCGCTCATGGTGGACAACACCTTCGCGACGCCTTTCCTCTGTCGTCCCATGACTTGGGGCGCGGACATCGTCGTCTATTCGGCAACGAAGTTCCTGGGTGGACATGGCACCAGCATCGGGGGTGCAGTGGTCGACTCGGGCGAGTTCGACTGGTCCAACGGCCGATTTCCGGGCATTTCCGAACCTTCGGACGCCTACCATGGACTGGCGTTCCACGAGACCTTCGGCGTCTACGGCTACCTCATGAAGCTGCGTGCGGAGACCCTGCGGGATCTTGGCGCGGCCATGAGTCCGTTCAACGCTTTCCTGTTTGCCCAGGGCATCGAGACCCTGCCGCTCAGAATGCGACAGCATGTCGAAAACGCGGCTGCCGTCGCCGAGCACCTGTCCCAGCACGAGAAGGTGCTTGAGGTGAGCTATCCCGGGCTGCCCGACAGCCGATACGCGCCGTTGGTGGCCAAGTACCTGCCCGGCGGTCCCGGGGCGGTATTCTGTTTCGACCTCGCCGGTGGTCGGGAAGACGGTCAGAACTTCATTCGCGGGCTTACGCTGTTTTCCCATCTGGCCAACGTCGGCGATGCCAAGAGCCTGGTGATTCACCCCGCGACAACCACGCATCGACAACTGAGCGACGCGGAACTGGCTGCCGCTGGCATCGGTCCCGGCACGGTCCGTCTCTCCGTTGGCATCGAGGACGTGGACGATCTCATCTGGGATCTCGAGCAAGGCCTCGCGGCAATAGGCTGAACGATGGATCCGGCGGACTACCAGGATCCGGGGATCATCCGAGCAGCGCTCGGTGAACGGCGAATCGCCATCGTCGGCCTCTCGGCTAACGACCTCCGGGCCAGCCATTTCGTGGGCTTCTACCTGAAGCGGCACGGCTACGACATCGTTCCGGTCAATCCGCGGGAGAGATCCATACTGGGTTGCGAGTGTTACCCGAGTCTCACCGACATCCCCGAGCCCGTCGGCGTGGCGGACGTTTTCCGCGCATCGGACGCGGTGCCGGAGATCGCCCGACAGGCTGTCGCCATCGGTACCCGCTATCTCTGGCTGCAGTACGGTGTGATCAGCGCAGAAGGTGTA
>JAPOYW010000048.1:0-712 GCA_026706425.1 Gammaproteobacteria bacterium | reverse complement strand
GGACCGTTGCCTGAAGGTCGAGCACGCACGCTATCTCGGCCGAATGCACTGGCTGGGCTTCAATACGGAAGTCATTTCCGCGGCACGCCGCGAAGTCTAGGTGCCTACACGATGAGACCGACACCAGCCGAATACATCCGCCGAACCCGGGAGAGCTACGAAAAGCTCGGGTTCGAACCCTATCGATGGTTCCACGCCGAGTCCGAGCCAGCGTTTGCGACGCCGTCGAAACCGCTGGCCGAATCAAGGCTCGGCATGATCTCGACAGCCGGAACCTATGTGCAGGGCCAGGTCGCCTACTACTACAAGGACGATACCGGCATCAGGGCCATCCCCAACGACACGCCCATGGGCAAGATCCGGTTCTCGCACATCATGGAGAACTACCTGGTCGAAGCCCGGCAGGATCCGGCGACGGCTTTTCCGTCACAGGTGCTCGCCAAGCTGCGTTCGGACGGCGTCATCGGCGAGCTTGCCGACAACTACTACTCGTGCATGGGTGGAATCTATTCCCAGAAGCGGGTGAGAACGGAACTCATCCCGAACCTCGCCGAAGCCATCGACAGGGAGCGGATCGATCTGCTGTTCCTGGTACCGCTGTGACCGGTTTGCCACCAGACCGTGTGTCTGGTTGCACGGCACTTCGAAGAGCGGGGGCTGCCGACGCTGATCCTGGGTAGTGCGTTGGACATTCTCAAGGCCGGCAAGCCAC
>JAPOYW010000401.1 GCA_026706425.1 Gammaproteobacteria bacterium | reverse complement strand
CGTCGATCGAGCGGCAGCGCAAGAACAACGCCCGGCGCAACCAGGCGCCCGAGTATCGTGACGTCGCCGGTCTCATCCTGCGCAAGACGCGCCGGCTCCTGCGCGACCTGCCCCGCCAGGCGCCGACGGGACGGAGCCGCGGTTTCCTGCAGCAAGCGGTCGACGAGCCCTTCGCCTGGGACGGGCCGCCCGTCACCCTGGCCGTCACGTCGCCGCCGTTCCTGAACGTCGTCGACTACCGGGGCGACAACTGGCTGCGTTGCTGGTTCGCCGGCATCGATGCCGACGCCGTCGGCGTCACACAGACGGCCAGTCTCGACGCGTGGCAGGCGCTCGTGCGCTCCGCGCTCGACAACGTGGCAACGATCGCGGCCCGGGGCAGCGTATTCGCCTTCGAGGTGGGAGAGGTCCGCAAGGGCTCGCTGCTGCTCGACCGGGTGGTCGCCGACGTGTCCCGGGAGACCGCGTGGGAGCCGTACTGCATGGTGGTCAACGAGCAGGTGTTCACGAAGACGTCGAACACCTGGGGCGTCGACAACAACCGCGGCGGTACCAACACGAACCGCATCGTCGTGATGCGGCGGCGGTGAAGCCGGCTCCGGGGCCTGACCGGCATGCGGACCGACTGTCGGTTCGATCGCCACCCGTAGCAGGTCGGCCAGAGAACACTCGTACGAGCCGCACCAGTGAAGACTGATTGCTAATCAGTATCATATGATTGTTCTGAGGGCCGGCTGGCGACCGGGAATCGAACGCCGTCGTGAGCATCGATGATTCGATCCGGCACCAACTGGTGAAGCTCGTCCGGCGCGGCGCGAGGACCTCGGCATTCACCAAGGCCGTCCGACCGACTGGCGACCCGGCGAGGTTCCGAATCCCGAGGGCGTGTTGCTCCCGTACTTCGACGACCATGCGGCGTGGGAACTCATCGCGTCCAAGCTCGAGAGCGGACACGAGGTCGAGACCGTCGTTCTCGACCAGCCGCCCGGCAGGACGGGCTACGTCATGAAGATCGATCTCAATCCGGGAAGACCCCGACTCTACGTGAAGCTCCAGTTGGGGGCCGGCGTCGTCATCGGCCGCAGCTTCCATGAGTCGGAACGGGAATGAGGGTACTGCCCGTGGCAACGACACGTTCCACACGAACTCCACAGCCCGTCGAGCCCCAGCAGCCCTGCGCACAGTGCGGCGCAAGAGCGGTGGTCACCGTCGAGCAACGCCAGACTTTCCGTTACGGAACCGCCGAATCGGCGGCAGATCTGACCGTCGCTCTGCCGGTGCGTCGCTGCGCGATCTGCGGCTTCGAGTTTCTCGACGGAGAGTCCGAGCAGATCAAGCTCGAGGCGATCTGCGCGCACCTCGGCGTCCGGTCGCCGGCCGGTATACGGCGGATCAGAGAGCGATACGGGATGACCCAGGCAGAGTTCGCGCAGGTCACCGGCCTGGGTACGGCCAGCCTGGTCCGTTGGGAGAACGGATCGATGAACCACACGCGGGCGTACGATCGTTACATCCGGCTTCTGGAGAGCCCAGACGTGATGCGGAGGCTTCGGAGACTAGCCGAACCTGCAGTCCGCCGAGATCCCTTGCCGATCGCCGCCGGTGGTCGATGGCGAGCCCGCGAGGACAACGATGCGCTGCGGCGGCAGCAGAGTTCCTTCGCCCTGCGCCCGGCGGCTTGAGCGCGATGTACGTCACGACGTTCTATTCCTTCAAGGGAGGTGTCGGGCGCACGATGGCGCTCGTCAACGTGGCCGTGGAGCTCGCGCAGCGGGGTCGTCGCGTGCTCGCGGTCGACTTCGATCTCGAGGCTCCCGGACTCGGTACTTTCAAGGTCTTCCGGTCGCGGAAGAAGCGTTCGGGCATCGTCGACTTCGTCACGGAGTACCTCGAAGGGGGCCGCGCGCCGGCCGTCGAGGACTTCGTGCACGAATCGAAGGGAGTCGGCGGGAACGGCGGCTGCCTGTGGGTAATGCCGTCGGGGGAACAGCACGGGCGATATGCCACGAGCTTCCGGGAGATCGACTGGCTCGATCTGTACGAGCGCCGCGACGGGTACCTCCTGTTCGAGGATCTCAAGGCCCAGTGGGAACAGGTCGTCAAGCCGGACTACGTGCTGATCGACTCTCGCACCGGCCACACGGACACGGGCGGCATCTGTACGCGGCAGCTTCCGGATGCAGTCGCCATCCTCTTCTTTCCGAACGACCAGAATCTTCGTGGTCTGACCACGATCGTGCACGACATTCGGGCGGAGGCCGGGAACGCTCGCAGGAAGGAGATCGAGCTCCACTTCGTGATGTCGAACGTACCCGATCTGGACGACGAGGACCGGGTCCTGGAGAGGAAGATCGATGCGTTCCGAAAGGACCTGGCGTTCAGGGGCGAGCCGCTGGTGCTGCACCGGTACGACAGCCTGTCGCTCCTGAACCAGGTGATATTCGCGACGGATCGCCCGAGGAGTCGACTGGCCAGGGAGTACCACCAGCTCGTTCACGAGATTGTCCGGCGCAACCTGGCTGACAGGGACGGCGCCCTGGACTACGTCCGGCGGGCGAGCCGCCGCTGGCGCGGACGCGATGCGGATTACGAATCGCCGGTGAAGGTGAAGGCCACGCTCGACGAGATCGAGAGCATGCACTCCGGAGACGGCGAGGTGCTGTTCGTGCTCGGCGAGTTTCTTGACGACGATCACCAGACGAGCCGGGCTGCGTCCCTTCTTGACCGCGCCGTCGAGGCCGGATACCGGGAGCCGGGAGCGCTCTTGAAGCGGGCTCGTATGCGGGCCGACGGAGACGATCCGGAGGGAGCGCGCAAGGACGCGCTGGAAGTCCTGCAGTTCGAGAATCTGTCTCCACCTCTGGTCCGAGACGCGGTACTGCTGGCGGGAGTTGATCAAGCCGCGGACATAGCGGAGTCGAAGGCGGTAGCGTCGCTGCGCACGGAGGATCTCGTCTGGCTTTTCACCGAGCTCGTCGCTTCATCGGAAGAGTTTGAGGTTGCACTATCGATACTTGATTCTGCTCGTCTGCAGACTGATAGTCTGACCTTGGAGGGCGCACTCGATGCTCTGCATGCGACCAGGGCCGGACTTGAAATGCAACTGGGGAGATTCCGCGAGGCCGTGGAGTTGCTTCGCGGCAAAGGGCGCGAGTTCAGCGACATGGGCGCCGAGAGTGCGTTCAACTATGGAATGGCGACGTGGGGCGCAACCGGAGAGGTCATCTCGGAGCCGTTCACGCGGATCGTGGAGGTCGAGCAGGAGAAACCCAAGCGAGACGCCGGCCCGTATCACCTGCAGTGCATGGCGGTCGCATGTTGGGCGGCCGGCGATCTCCCGAAGGCAGTCGACTTCGCGCAGCGGACCCGCCAGGCCGTGCGCGGGCACCACGGCTCGTTGCTCAGTTGCTGGCGTTACCGCAGAGTCCCGATAGCGGAGTTCCTGGCGGATCTCGACGAGATCGAGGCGTTGATCAGCGGTGACGGGTCGCGAAGGCCACGGTTCATCAGCGAAGGCACGGCGCCAGACTCATCCAGGTGAGCGCGCGGCCGTCGCGGAGCGATCTCTCGGCAACCCCCAGCCCCGCCAGATGCAGTAGACGGCGGGGAAGACCACCAGCACGACGAACG
>JAPOYW010000053.1 GCA_026706425.1 Gammaproteobacteria bacterium | reverse complement strand
GTTGGTCCTTGCCTGGCTCCTGCTCGACGGGTCGGCGGTCCGCCGGCTGGTCGCTCCGGTTGCGTCGACATTGAAGGATGATGCGAGCGCGTTCCTGGCGTTTCTCGGCGGCTCGGCGCACTTGGCTCCCGCCATGGAGAAGACACTGGGGAGGGAGTTCGTATCCGTTGCGGACTTGATCGAGTTGATCGACCAACCCGACGACTCGCAGAACCGCGCTCCCTTCAGTGGCTACGGGGCATTGCCGGGCATCTGGCGGTATGTGAAGACCAAGGGCACGCTTGATGAACAGATCGCCTTCCTGGCCAGTCTCGCCGGTCGCGACAACAACAATCGGATTCGGCCCCCCGAGATTGCGCACCTTGTCTCGGACCTCCTCTCTGTCGAGCTCATGGACGAACAACGGACTGCTACGACGGCAGCGGCAACCGCCTACCTGGCGACGCAGCAGCTGTCGTCCTCCTACGTGTTGCGTTCCCTGATGCAGTTTCTGCTGCTCGACATCCATCCCGCCAACACCGGCGTGATCTACGCCATGGCCGAGCACCTCGAGGATCGCTCGTCGACGGAGGTCGACCTGGTTGCGGTGATGAAGGACATCCGCGAGGGAACCCCGCAACGTCGCTTCGAGGGACTCCTCGAACTCTCGGAAGCCGAACTCTGGCTATCCGGCATGGCCTACAACAGGGACATCGCGCATCTGTTCGACGACGAACGGGAGCGCATCCTCGCTGCCGTCGAACGCGGCGAGTCGGTCCCGCCGGAGACGGCAAGCCTCGCGTACGAGCTGACCTTTACGGGCTTTGGCCCGACACCAAGGGAGCAGCTCAAGCGGCAGGCGGTCCTCGCGCCGAAGTTTGCGGCCCTCGACGAGAAGGGTGATCGCTACCGTCTCGACGGCATCAACGCATTGCTTAGTCTTGGGGATTGGTCTGCGGCCGAGCAAGCGCTCCGCGACTTCTACCGGGAGAACTCGGAGAACGAGTACGTGCGCGCCGCGCTGTACTTTCGACTCCTTGCGGAGGGCAAGTTCGGCGCGGCCCTGGCACTGGCTACCGATGGCGGGGCGGATTTGCGCGACCAAGCCGTCGTCGACGAGTTGGTGGACAAGATGTCGCGGAGCGGCGGTGTCAGTTCCGGGTTGTTTCGGCGGTTTTATCCCGGTCCGATCGGCAGTCCCTACACCCCGTATACGCCAGTCGTGCAACGCAATATCGATCGGTTGCGGGTGGCCGGACTCGCGCATGCGGATCCGGCGAAGTCACCCACCGACGCTCGGACCTCGGAAGAGACGACCGCCGTGCCCGACACCATCGAGAACACCGGCGAGGCGTTGCGGGCGGTTTGGCGGGGGATGACGGCCCCGGGCGGAGACGGGGACCGTCGCTACTACCCGCCGAGTGCCGGCAGTGTGCTGTCGCTGCCGCTCGCCGAGCGAGAACGGAATGCTTGGAGCTACGGGCCTTCTGCCCAAACTGGCGCGATCTCGGGCCTGCTGGCATCGAGTCGAGGCGAGGATGACAGGCGCATGCTGTTCGATGTGCTGGTGGAAATGCCGGAAGTCGCGCACGAACTGGAACGCTACGTCCCGGCGCTGCCGGAATCCGAGCGGCGCAACCAAACCCGTTGCTACGAACTCCTCGCCGATGCCCTGAACGCCAGTGGGTCGACCGCGGCACGGCTCGCCGACTTGTCGTTCCGACTGCGCAACGGCGCGATCAGCCAGCACGACTTCACGCTTTGGATGACGCTCCGGCACCGCGAGGAGGAGGGCCTGTCCGCAGCCGAATTGGAGACCTTCGCGCAGCGCGTGCGGGAGATCGACGACCCGACGCGGTCGGAGCTGCTGCTGATCGCCCGCCTGTTCGCCAAGTCGGGTGCCTTTGACGACGCGGCGGAACACTATGCGCTCGTGGCGGCGAACCTGCTCCGGCGCGGCGCACTCGGCGGCGCGACCTCGACGGTGGTGATGCGCGGCGTGACCATGCAACTGATCTCGTTCAGCAGCGGACCGGTATTCTCGTTCGTTGTCGGCACGAACCAGGCAACGGGCCTTGCCGAGATGCTGGCGGAAACGACCGAGCGGCTACCTCGCGAAGTCGCGGAGGATTTTGCCCGACGCGTATTGGCGGTCGCGAGACCGTCCCAGGACGACGAAGCGCTGGCCGCCATCTTCGACGCGTTCGTGTTGAAGACCTTGGCCAACGTCGTGCCTCCCGCCGAAGTGTTCGGTGAATCGACCGGAATATCGACCACCGCGACGGTGACCGGGGCGACGCTCGAAACGTGGCAGGTGCCCAAGGTGTTGGAACTCGCAAGGCTTCATGCCATGGCGGGGAATCCACTCGACGCCCTTGGCCTGATAAGGCGGTTCGCCATTCCCGGTGGCGTGAGGACGGAACCGGAAACCGATTGGCTGGACGAGGAGCGGTCCCGGCGCGCGGGTGCCGCCAGCGCCTTGGCCCGGACCTTTGGCCTGCAGCTGCTCCGCGGCTACGGACCGGCATCGCCGGCATCCTGGCTCGTTCACGGTCGGGAACGGGTGTTCCCCGCGGTCTCCGACAACGCGTGGGCGGGTGCCGCCGATTGGATGCTGACGGCGGCTCGCGCCATGCAGGATTGGCTCCACGACGAGGACGTCGATCCGGCGACGGTGCGCGAAATGCTGTTCGTCCTGGCCTGGCAGTTGCACGAGGCCGACCAAGGCGACGCGGCGCGTGACATCCTCGCGGTGCTGGCGACGCAGATCGCCGCCGAGACCGACGCCCACCCGGTGGAGCTCCGGAACCTCGCGTTGATGTCGCTGAGGCTCTCGAGTCCGCTGCCGGCAGACTTGGCGGTCGCGGTGGTTTCTACAGGTACGCTGAGCGCCCAGCAGGAAGTGGGCCTCGTCCGGGAACTCGCCGCCAGCGATACGGCCGGCGCGTTGCGGACGGGACGCGCCGCCGACCACGGCGACAAGCTGGAACTGATGCGCGAACTCCATCCGCTTGCCTTGGCAGCGAACGACGCGACCTATGCTCGCGATCTCGAATCGAGACTTGAAGCCGCACAAGCGGCGTTCCGGGAGTTGGGCAGTCCCGCCCTCCCCGGGGAGGGCGGGTTCGCCGTGGAGTAGGAGCGGCGTCTACTGGCGGGGCCGCGAACCGGACTACTACATCTCCCAATTCAGATCGAGGAAGAGCACTTGCCCGCGTGCGTCCCATCGTGTCGGATCGTAGGGCAACCCGCCCCCGAACACGTTCGCCGGCGCGGCCCGGTCGAGGATGTTGCGGCCGCCCACACGGAACCGCAACCCGTTGTCCATGCGATAGGTCACCGTGGCGTCCACCGTGGTCAGCGAGGATACGTCGATACTCAGCCACTCGTAGGGGATGTCAGCGCAGCGGCTGCCGGGAATTTCCAGTAGAGAGCCGCTGCAGTAGCGCGCCCGGTCGTTCTCGTAGCCAGGCGTGTAGTACACGAATAGGCTGGCGTTGATTCGGTCCCACAGCCAGTTCACCGAGCCTTCCAGTTGGTATTCGTCGGGCCCGTACATCGTTCCCGCGAACTCGAGCCTGCTGTCCTCCGTGGGCCCGACCTGAATGTGGTCCGCGAGCACTCTCGTGTAGGCGATGCGCGGCGTGAAGCTGCCGAAGGCCGTACTGAAGCTGTACT
>JAPOYW010000429.1 GCA_026706425.1 Gammaproteobacteria bacterium | reverse complement strand
GTGGTGAGACTGGCGCTTGAGGTAATGGCGAAGGACGTGGCCGACGGCCCGCTCATGACGAGCGAGGCCGACACGGTCCGCTACCTGCAGCTCAAGACAGGCGCCCGCGAGCGCGAGGTGTTCGGTTGCCTGTTCCTGACGTTATGTGCAGCACTCAGTAATGTGAAGTTGCGTCGCCGAGGCAGCGTTACCACTGCCGAGGCGACGATCGCAGCTCCACATAACAAGGTCACAACCGTCGCATCCACTTCACCATGTCGAGTTGCGCGGGCCCAACGTGCCCGATCTTCCGCGCTGGCATCACGTCCGGAAAGACTTGCGCGAGCGCCTGACGCTTCGCGTCGATGTCCGCGCGCGCGTATTCCATCGTGGGCATCAGCGTCGCATGCCCGAGCCACTGGCTGATGGTTGCGAAGTCGACGCCCGCCTTCAGCAGGTGGATCGCGGTGGTGTGGCGCAGCGAGTGCGGATGGATGCGCTTGGCGCGCAACGTCGGCACGGCGTCGGCGCAGGCCTCGACGCGCTTGTTCAAGAGGTACCGGACGCCGAAGCGTGTGAGCTTGTTACCGCGTCGGTTGGAGAACAGGGGCGTATCCCCGTCGACTGGTGAAGACTGCTCGATGAGTTCACGCAGCCTCACTGCCGTCCGTGCCCAGATCGGACAGCTACGCGTCTTGCCACCCTTGCCGCGAAGGCGAACCTGGTATGGCGGCTCGAGCCGGACATCACCGACCGTGAGGTCGAGGACTTCCTGCACGCGCGCGCCGGTGTTGAACATCAACGCAAACAATGCCTGGTCACGGCGCTCCAACGGCGTGGGATCGGGCGGCAGCTTCAAGAGCGCCTCGACCTCTGCCTCTTCGAGATACTCGACCGGGCCGCGACGCGGACCGCGCTTGAACGGGATGCCCAGCACGCGTTGCAGCTCGGTCAACCGTTCAGGACACTCCCCCGCGGCGAAGCGCGCGAACGTATGCAATGCCGCTAGACGCGCGTTGCGCGTGCCGATGCTGTTCTCGCGTTCAGCTTCCAGATGAGCCAGAAACTCGCCGACTGCGGCCGCCGTGAAGTCGTCGAAGTCGAGATCCTCGATACGGCGCTCGCCACGCGCGGCGGCGAATCGCAGATAGAGCACGAGCGCGTCCCGGTAGCTGTGGATGGTGTGGGCGCTGAGACCTCGGAGCCTCGGCAGATAGTCCTGGAAGAAGCGCACGATGCAACGGCTCAAAGCGTTGGGAGCTGGGCGAGTCATGGGCGTTCTCCTTCAATGAGGTGGCCGAAACGTCGTTCGAACTGGCGGCTTGCCGTCCTGGCGACCTCTGGGATCCAATGCAAGTAGTAGGCCGTGGAGATGATCGAATCATGGCCCATGTACATCGCGAGCTTGGGCAGGCACGACTGAACATCGGCACCCCCGCGATACCACCGTAGTAGAGCCTCGACGGCGAAGCTGTGTCGGAAGTCATGCACCCGCGGCAGACGACCGTCCGCATCGCGGACGTCGGCTGCCATACAAAGCTCCCGAATGCCGTTCCCGAGACTGTTGCCGGCGTACTGGTGAATGACGGTCGTGTGCTGGTGCCCGCCGATCAACGGGGCGTCGGCAGACACGTTCCACGGCGGCACCGCACGTTGCTCGAGATACGTTCGCAGCTCGCGCTGCGCGTCCTTCGACAGCGGCACCAGGCGCGACTTGAAGAACTTCGTGTCGCGGATCATCACAATGCCGTTGTCGACGTCGCAATCGCCCAGGCGCAGTCGAAGCAACTCGCCCCGGCGCAGACCCGAGGTGTAGAGCAGCACCACGGCGAGGCGCAACATGGCGGGCCGGAGCGGCACTGCGCCGTGCCCGCGGAGCTCGTCAATGACACGCAGGAGACGCGCAACGTCGGGCGGAGAGACGATGACTGGTGGTGTCGAGGGCCGGCGCCGGGGAAACCGCGACGCGTCCGGGACGAAGCAGTCCGGCTCGGTGCGCTGCCGGTACAGGCAGAGGTTCCGCACGACACGTTGATACGACCGTCGCACGTTGGCCTTCAACGTCCCATGGCCGGCGCACCACTCCTCGAACAAGGCGTGGTCGAGGTCGGCAGCCCCACGCTCGGACAGGAAGCGACAGAGCCGTCCGATCTTCCATGTGTCGGAATAGAAGCGGCGGCCGAGCGCCTTCATGTGCTCGGTGTATCGCCTTGCCCAGTGTTCGAACACGGTCTTGGGGTGATCAATAGGCATCGCAGTCTCCGGGCAGCGGCAGGGCGACATCGCGCAGCGCGTCTGCCTGAAGCCTCAGATACACACTTGTCGTCTGGAGGTGGCGATGGCCGAGGAGGTCGCCGATCGCCTTGACGCCGACGTTGCGGTCCAACAACCGCATCGCGAAGCTATGGCGCAATCCGTACGGTGAGGCGTCGTCCAGCGGCAACCCGCTGCGTCGGACCCGGCGACGGAACGCCTGGGCGATCGCGCCGCGGGTGATCGGGCCGATGGGCGCGATGGAACGCAGAAACAGTTCCGGTCGTTCCGTAGGCGGTCGCCCGTCCCGCAGGTACCGCTGCAGCACGTCCGCGGCGGGCTCTGTCAATGGCAACAGCAGCACGGAACGCGTCTTGCTCTGCTGGATGCGAAGCGTTCCGGCTTGCCAGTCGACGGAGTCGAGGGTCAGCAGCGGTACCTCGCCGGTTCGCAGCCCATAGTGCGCCATCAGATAGAACACGGTGTGATCACGAAGCCCGACCGGCGTTGATCGATCTATCGAATCGAGAAGCTGCAGGACCAGCGGCCATGCGATCGCGCGGGGCGGTCGCTCGTCCCTATATCGACGCGGGATATCGATCGCCTCCATGCCTTCGGGCAACTTGGCTCGTTCGACGCAAAAGCGCAGGAACACGCGAAGCCGGCTGGCCTCGCCCCCCAAACTACGCCGAGTCATCTGCCGACTACGCTCGGCAATGAACCCTTCGACGTCCACGTCCGACAGGTCGGCCAGGGGGGCACCTTCCGGCAGTGCTGTGCGGAGGAACGCGCGCGCAGTCCACACGTGTTGCTCGACGGTGGCTGGTGCCAGCCCACGCATCTCGACCAGGTAGTGCGAGAAGGCGGCGATCAACTCGGCATGCGGCTCGACGCTCCGTGGCTCGATCCACCGGCCCCGGTCACGCAGGAACCGCTCGAACGCCAAGCGAGCAAGGCGGTGCGGCTCCGGTCGGCCGGGAAAGGCGACGATCTGCTCTAGGTCGGTGCGCGAGAAACGGGTGTCGAGAGGCAGCGGCGCCAATGGCTCCAACGACAGGCGGACAGCGGAAAGGTGGCTGCGGACCACCGGCCTGCAATATCCGGCGGCGTTGAGCCACGCTGCAAAGTCGTCAAGCCAGTCGGCGACGGGTGAGTCCGAGTATCGGTAGTAGCGCTTGTGCGGATAAATGTGGAGGCGCGTCGTCATGTTCAATCTCCCAGGGTGGTTGAGGATCGAACATGCTAGGCCTGCGGGTCGGCATTAATGTTGAGTAGCAGCGGTCACACGGGATCCGAAGAAGCCCATCTTCGCTAGGCGTGCTCACGACTCACGGACGTCAACTGCACATAAACGTCGACTACACATAATGAATAAGGCTCTTATCGGTCGTGCGCAGCATGGCCGATAAGATCATTGAGGTGAGCCGCGTGGTGG
>JAPOYW010000619.1 GCA_026706425.1 Gammaproteobacteria bacterium | reverse complement strand
CCCGTCGGCGTCGAGACGATCAAGCCGTCGGAGCGCTGTTCGTAGACGAACTCGCCGTCGATGAACAGTTGGAAGTCCATCATCCGCGACATGCTGCCGGCATGGACGACCACGTCGTTGAGAGCAACCCCGACCTCGACGGCCTCGCCGTTGCGATGCACATGCGACTCCAGCAGAAACCTATCTTCCACCGTGAAGGCGCCCGCCATGACCCGCGCGATCTTCTCGGCGATCTGGTCGGGCGCGATGTCGGCGAGAAACCCCAGGCCGCCGCGATTGATGCCCAGTACCGGAACGCGCGTGTGAGCCACGTCCCGTGCCACCCCGAGGATGCTGCCGTCTCCGCCGACAACCACGACGAGATCGACGCCCTGGCCCACCGCTGCCCGCGGAACGCCATCCGGCAGCGAGAGCATCTGTGCGGTTCGAGCCTCGAGCACCAACTCGACGCCAGCCGACTCAAGCGCGGAGAGTACGACCCTCAGCGAGTCGACCACGTGGGGACTGCCGCTTCGGCCCACGACGGCAACACGCTCGAAATCGGTCATCGGCCATCCCCGGAAAGCGACTTAGCGAGTATACGCGGCAGTCCTCCCGCCCACAGCGCCTGCCGAGAGCGGCAGTGCTTGAAATGTCACGTCTCCCCGTTCACGCTGTCCGTCCCCCAAACACCACGGCCAGCGTTCCCGCACCATGCCCGACGGTATCGAAATGCAGCGGAGTACTCTGCTCAAGGCATATCGCGAGACCGGTACGCCCGACGCCGACGGGGTGTGGGAGGTGATGCGCAGCGAGGCCGCCGACAAGGCCGTAGAGGAGCCCATTCTCGGCAGTTACTTCCACGCCACGATCCTCAACCACGTGAACTTCCGCTCCGCCCTGTCTTTCCGCCTCGCCAGCAAGCTCGACAATCCCATGCTGCCGACGATGCTCATCCGCGACGTGATCGACGAGGCCATGTCCGACGACGCCGGCATTCTCGACCGTGCGCTCACCGACATCCTGGCAACGTTCGACCGCGACCCGGCCTGCGAGGACTTCTCCACGCCGTTCCTATTCCTCAAGGGTTTCCATGCCCTGCAGGCGCATCGCATCGCCCACTGGCTCTGGCACCAGGACCGCCACACCCTTGCCTTGTTTTTCCAAAGTCAGATCAGCGTGGGCCTCGACGTCGACATCCATCCGGCGGCCCGGATGGGGCGCGGCATCCTGGTCGACCATGCCACCGGCATCGTCATCGGCGAAACGGCCGTGGTGGAGGACGATGTGTCCATCCTGCATGCGGTGACCCTCGGCGGCACCGGCAAGGAGTCCGGCGACCGGCATCCCAAGGTCCGCCACGGCGTCCTGCTGGGCGCCGGCTGCAAGGTCATCGGCAACATCGAGATCGGTGCCGGCGCCAAGGTCGGTGCCGGTAGCGTGGTCCTCGAGGACGTTCCGCCGCATGTAACCGTGGCCGGCGTTCCCGCCCAAGTGGTTGGACCCACCAGGGACGAGAATCCCGCCTTCGGAATGGACCACAGTCTGCGTTAGCGTCGCGCGCCTGCTCGCCAACATGGCCCATGATCGCGAAACCGCGGGTTCGAAGGAAGACGATGTCGGCGTCGGACGGACGGTCATCTGGCGTTTCGTCGACGGCAAGCCGGGGCATGAGAAACAGTCCGCGGGCCTGATCCAGGGAATCGAGTCGATCCGGCCCGTCGAAGTCCACGAGATCGACGTTCGTCTCAAGTCGTTCTATTGGCGACAGATCCGGCGATTTCTGCTGCGCGACGCGCCGGACCTGCCTCCGCCGGACGTGCTCTTTGGCGTTGGCCACCGGACCCATTTGCCACTCCTTCTCGCCCGCCTCGTGTGCGGTGGAAGGTCCGTTGTCCTGATGAAGCCGACGCTGCCGCTGGGGCTATTCGACTTGCTCTTCGTCCCGCAGCACGACCGGGTTCGCCGCAACGCTAACGTCGTTCCGACACGAGGCGTCATCTGTCCCACAAAGGTCGATGACAAGGAGACCGACACGGGCCTGATTCTGCTCGGTGGTCCAAGTCCGCACTTCGAGTGGTCCAACCCGGACGTCGGCGACCAGGTCGAGGCGATCATCCGCGAGTCGCCGCAAGTCGTTTGGCAGGTGTGCGACTCGCGTCGCACCCCCCAGGACTTGCGGGACTACCTACCCACGGCGGCTGTACGCCATTGGCGTTCGCTACCTGCGGACTTCCTCGAGAATGCGCTGGCCAAGGTGGAATACGTCTGGGTCAGCGCCGACAGCGCGTCGATGCTCTACGAGTCGCTTTCTGCCCAGGCGAGGGTCGGTATCATCGCCTTGGAACCGAAGCGACGGCGCAACAAGCAAGCGCGCGCCATTGCGGAACTCGTGGGCTCGGGCCATGTCTCCTCGAGTGCGAACGGATTCCGACTCGACCGTAGCGCCGGCCCGGGTTTCATCCCCGAAAACCTGCGCTGCGCGCAAATCGTCGTGGAGAGGCTGCTCGACCCGTAGGGAAGTGGCCAAGATAACCGAAAGGCTGTCGCAGACCTTCGTCAGGGATGGCAGAGCGCCTCTAGGCGTGCACCACACGGAGGGGTGGCTCGCGGAATAGGCAGGGGAAACTCGACTATTCCGTTTCGTTCCCTGCCGGCGGACTCACCACGGCATCCTCTGGCCGAACCCCGATCACCCTCGGCGCCTCGGTCGCATCCCGGAGGAAGTCGTCAAGCATCTTGTTCTCCACGAATGTCAAGTCCCGTTCGAAGTAGCAGGATAGCTGCTTCAAATGGCTGCCCGCCGGTCGGCGCATGGCGCAGGTGACCCCTGTTGCCTTTTCCCCGTATTTCGTTTCGTATTCCTCGACGACCTCCTTGAGGTAGGGCACGTATTTTTCCGGAACGCTACTCCATATGTCGTTGAAGTAGTTTTGAATTCCGGGGGCCGAGTTGCCGGAGGCGGCCACGCCCAGCCAGCCAATCGCCGTCGAGTTGTCGCGAGGCACCTCTCCAAGGCCCTGGAGATAGATGTAACCTACCCTCGCCTGGGCGTCCTTGAAGCCATGCTCGGCAGTCTTGAGCAGGAGTGGGAAAGCGCGCTTGTAGTCGCTCTTGGAGTACAAGCTCCGGCCTTGAGACAGTTGCCGATAGATCTCGCGCCGTTCCGCCGACGTCAGATCCCTGATCCTCTCGCCCGTTACGACCACCTCTTCGACGCGACCGTCCGACTCGATTCGTCTGACTGTACCCGAAGCGGCGCTCGTCTGGTGATGGTCCGGCACATTCGGTGTTTCAGCGTCTGTCGCACACGAACGATCGGTGTGGTTCGATTGGGAGTCACCCAACGCCGGAACCGCCAACAACGCGAGGCTCGAAAACACAGCCACAATCCAAGGCGTTCCCCGACGTGAACCCCGCCAGGCTCGGGTGCGTCTACGGATCCCTTGCATCCGGCGACTCCATGCAGACCACGCCGCCAGAGTCTACACCTTCCCAATTCGGGGAGTACGAGTGTTGCGCCCCGCCGACCGGAGCCGGTTCCGAGCGCCGGAACCTAGCCCGCCGTCGGCCTCGTGTGCTCCCGCACGAATTCCAAGACTGCTTCGTAAAGACGCGCCTTGTCCCTGCCGTCGTGGAATGCGTCGGCGGGTCTCATCAATCCCCGGAGAAAATCCGGCTCGCCCCTTTAGGT
>JAPOYW010000318.1 GCA_026706425.1 Gammaproteobacteria bacterium | reverse complement strand
GTGGACCAGCGCGACCCCGCATGGGCGATGGCGTGGGCGATGGGATAGCCGATGACAAGACACAGAGCGGTGACGCCGAGGCTCACCCAAAGCGTCCTGAGATAGAGCGGCACGTAGATGCGCCGCGTCTCGGGCATGGCCCCGATGCTCCCGTCCGTCCGCGTTTCGAGGTCCACCGCGTTCAGGAAGTGGCGCGCCGTGTACGGCTGTCCCGCCTCGCGGATCGCCCGCCAGGTTGCGGTTTCGGCCCAGGCGTCGTCGATGGCGACCAGGGCTTCTCGCCAGGAACTTGGCGGATCGGCGTCGGCATCGCGTCCAAGGCGGCGCGGCGTCTTGACCACGACGCTGCGCAGGCCGCTTTGAATCCGGTTGATGCGCGTCGCGGCGCGACCCAGCGTGCGTTCGTCCCGGGCGCGCAGCAGTTCCCGCGCAATGGTCGCGTAGGTTGCTTCGGAAGGCGTCCCGCCACCGTCCCAATCCGCGAGAACCGCCACGGTCCCGGGCAGGATCTCGGCGACTTCCGCGTCGTAGACGCTACGCGTCAGCAACGTCCCGAGCGGCGCGATGAAGGTCACCCCGATGAACGCGATCAACGGGATCGTCAGGCCCGCGGCCCGCGTCCTGGGCGACCCTGCGGCCATGCGCAGCCTCAAGATACCTCGGTGATCGACGCTATCGGGCAAGCCACGCCGCGAAACGCTCGTTCATGTCGTCGCGGTTGTCGCTCCACCATTCCCAGTCGTTGTGCAACGCGCCCTTGACGTTCTCGGGCGTGTTGGGCATGTGCGGGCGCATCGAAACGCCCGTTTCCGCATGGGTGGAGATCAGGGCCTCGGCCGACCGACGCGTGGGGCTGTAGGAGATGTACCGGGCGGTCCCGGCCATCGACGCCGGCGGCGCCGCGAATTCCACGAAGCGTTGCGCGGCCTCGGCGTTCGGCGCGCCCTCGAGGATCGCGAGGAAGCCGGTGTCGAGGACCTGGCCGTCCCAGACGATGACGAACGGCTGCTCCTCCAGCACCTGGGCGTTGAAGATGCGCCCGTTGTAGGCGGTGGACATGAGGACTTCGCCGTCGGCCAGCATTTGCGGCGGTTGGGCGCCGGCCTCCCACCAGACGACATGGTCCTTGATGGTGTCGAGCTTCGCGAATGCCCGTTCGACGCCCTCCTCGGTGTCCAGAAGCGCGTAGACCTCTTCGGCCGGGACGCCGTCGCCCATCAGCGCGAACTCGAGGTTCACGACCGGCGAACGGCGCATGCCGCGGCGCCCGGGAAAGCGCTCGAGGTCGAAGAAGTCCTGCATCGTGGTCGGCTTCTCGCCGGGGATCTTCTCGGCGTTGTAGGCATAGACGGTGGAGTAGTAGAGCGTGTTGGCGCCGCACTCGGTGATGGCGTCCGGATAGTAGTCGTCCTTGGGCGCGGAGCCGTCCGCACCGGGGGGCAGGGTGGCGGGGTCGAAGACCTTGAACAGACCTTCGTCGCAGCCCCGCACGCCGTCGGCCAGTTCGACGTCCACCACGTCCCAGTGCACGGCGCCGGAATCCACCTGGGCGCGGACCTCGGCCAGGCCGCCGTTGTAGTCCTCAAGCTTGATCTCGATGCCGGTCTCGGCGGTGAACGCCTTGTGGTAGCCCTCGACGCAGGCCCGCTCGTAGGACCCGCCCCAGGACACCACGGTGACGGACTCGGCGGCCGTTGCCGAGGCGGCGGCAAACAGCAGCGCGAGGATCGCGTCGCGCACCTTGCACGCCAACGTACTAGGTCGAGTCGTTCGGGTAGTTCGTTTCATTGGTCGTTCTCCGATTGCAGGACAGATGGATCGGGGGGAAGCGCTCGACAGTCCAGCGTTGCCCAGCCGATACGCACGGTGTCGCCCGGCAGGACCCTGCCGTGGCCGACGATGTTGGGAATTTTGGCGATGAAATCGTCGCGTTCGCCGACCTTCAGGCGCACGCGCAGGTGATCGCCGATGAACACGACATCGACGACGTCGGCCTCGAGCTCGTTTGCATATTGTCCCGTTTCCGCGGCGACGCCTACCCGCTCCGGTCGAATGGCGAGGAGCACCTCGTCGCCAGGCGGGTTGCCCTTTACATCGAAGGCGTGAACCGTGCCGCCTTCCGTATCGACGACGCAGATGTCGCCGTCGGAACCGACGACAGTGCCCGCCACCAGATTGTTCTCGCCGATGAAGTGCGCGACGAAGGCACGTTCCGGTTCTTCGTACAGCGTCTCGGGAGAGGCCACCTGCTCGATCCGGCCGTCGCGGAACACCGCGACCCGGTCCGACATCACCATGGCCTCCTGCTGATCGTGGGTAACGTAGATCACCGTCACGCCCAGTTCGCGCTGGATGCAGCGAATCTCGAACTGCATCTCCTCGCGCAGGCGCCGGTCCAGTGCACCGAGGGGCTCGTCCATCAGCACCAGGTCGGGTTCGAACACCAACGCCCGGGCGATCGCGACTCGTTGCTGCTGACCGCCGGACAGCTGTCCGGGTCGGCGATCCTCGAAGCCCTCCAATTGGACGAGACGCAGTGCCTTTCGCACGCGCTCGGCCCGTTCCGTCGGAGGCAGGCGGCGCACTTCCAGCGGAAACGACAGATTGCCGCCCACCGTCATGTGCGGGAACAACGCGTAGTTCTGGAACACCACGCCGATGCCGCGCTTGTCCGGGGGGAGATCCTGTACCGAGACGCCGTCGACAAGGATCGTGCCGGCGGACGTCTGCTCGAACCCGGCAAGCATCATGAGGCACGTCGTCTTGCCGGACCCCGAGGGACCGAGCAGGGTCAGGAATTCGCCCTTCTGGACGGCGAGGTTCAGATCCTCAACCACGAGCGTCTGGCCGTCGTAGCTTTTCTGGACGTTCTGGTATTCGACGTGCGGTGCGGCGCTTCCCACCACTACCACCATTTTCCGAGGCGCACGGGGCTGTATCGTTGCAGGGCGTCGATCAAACGCTCCGGTTCGCCTTCGACAATGATTCCGTCGACGTGTTCACGCCGCACGAACCCTTCCCCTTGGACATGACGCAGATACTCGAGCAGCGTGTCGAAATAGCCGGCGACATTCAACAGCCCCACCGGCTTGTCGTGGAGTCCGAGCTGATTCCAAGTCACGGCCTCGAACAGTTCCTCTAGCGTGCCGAATCCGCCCGGCAGGGCGATGTAGCCATCGGATAGCTCGGAGAAGCGATTCTTGCGCTGGTGGATCGTTTCGACCTGTTCAAGCTGCATGAGTTCATGGCCCACGAGATCGGCTAGGTCGGGCGTAATGACGCCGATGACTTCGCCTCCTGCCTCGCATGTGGCGTCCGCCAAGGCGCCCATGAGGCCGACGCCGGCCCCGCCATAGACGACGCCGATGCCGCGCCCCGCGAGTGTCCGCCCGAGTGTCTGCGCTGCTAGGACGTACGCAGGATCTCGGCCCTCGCTGGAGCCGCACATGACGCAGATGCGCTTCAAGCTACGCCCGCTGCTTTGGGCGCCTCGATGTTGGCGAGCTGGAGTGCCATGGCTCCGTCGCTGGGGAAAGGGCGGGATGGTACTTGAACACGGACACGGCGTTTGTGCCCGTCGGCCCTTCCCTGATCCCCTGATAAGGATTGGGCGGCAACGCCGGAGAGGCGCGGCGGGCAAGGCTTGTGTGGGAGAATGGGTGGGTCACTGGACGCACCTGCG
>JAPOYW010000629.1 GCA_026706425.1 Gammaproteobacteria bacterium | reverse complement strand
TCGGCCATCGCTTCAACCGGTTCGGCGGCGTCGAGCATCTCCTGGGTGTACCGGCGGCCGAACATCTGGCCGGGCGTCGCCACGACCTTGTCCGGCGACAGGGCGTTGACGGAAATGCCGTGTTCGAGCATCTCCGCCGCGAGACCGGTGGTGAAGCGCTCGATGGCGGCCTTGGTCATGCCGTAGACGGCCCCGTCGTACGACCGTTGACCCGGTCTCGGGTGAATCGCGGCCTTCGAGGAGATGTTCAGCACCGAACCACCGCCACGCTCGATCATTCCCGGCAATGTCAGCTGGCAAAGGTGGTGCGGCGCCTTGACGAGGATCTCGAACATGCGGTCGTAGTACCGCTCGGGGAAGTCCACCGTGGCCCCCGGCACGAGGATGGCCGCGTTGTTGACCAGGATGTCGACTTGCCCGTAGGCGTCCAGCGCCGCCTGCACGAGTTGCTCGCGTTCGGGCTTTTTCTGGAGGTTCGCCGGGACGGCCATGGCTTCCCCGCCTGCGGCACGGATCGCCTCCGCGACCGTGTGGACGGTTCCCGGCAGACGTTCGTCGCGCACCTCCACGGTACGTGCCGTGACCACCACCTTCGCACCCGCAATGGCGAAGCGCCTCGCGATCGCCTCGCCGATACCGCGGGTCGAGCCCGTAACGATGGCCACTCGACCACTTAGATCAGCCATATCGCCCTCCCCTGACGAACGATCATGCTAACACCCGCGACCGGCCCGGCTGCGGGTACCCTCCTTTGGGGGAATTCAGATCTCCACCATTTCGAAGTCCGACTTCGGCGTCGCGCACTCCGGACAGACCCAGTCCTCCGGGACGTCCTCCCACCGTGTTCCGGGATCGATGCCCTCGTCCGGGGAACCCTGTTCCTCGTCGTAGATGAAACCGCAGGTCATGCACTGCCACTTTCTCATTCGGGTCTCCTCTTGATCCGTGCGGGCACACAGCCCGCCGCAAGCGGCGAAGGTTAACACTGTGTGAGCGGGCCAAGCTCGCGGCCTGCGCGGAAGCGGAGCAAACACCCCCCTTTCCGGGCTTGCACGGCACGCCGGTCGAGGTGCGCCAATTGGTATGATGGCGCACTTTGCAGCGGCGGATGCGGCATGACGGACATCAACCACCGCGTCGTTGACACCAACGGCATCAAGATGCACTACGTCGAGGCGGGCGAGGGCCCGCTGGTCGTCCTCTGCCACGGCTTCCCGGAGTCGTGGTACTCCTGGCGGCACCAGATCCTCGCCCTGGCCGCCAACGGCTACCACGCCGTGGCCCCGGACCAGCGCGGCTATGGACGCACGGATGCGCCCGACGACATCGCCGCGTACACGCTCTTCCACCTGGTCGGCGACATCGTGGGGCTGGTCCACGCCCTCGGCGAAGAGACCGCCGTCGTCGTGGGCCACGACTGGGGGGCGCCGGTGGCCTGGAATGCGGCCATGTGGCGCCCCGACATCTTCCGGGGCGTGGTGGCGATGAGCGTGCCGCTAAGCAACAGGCCGCCGTTCCCGCCGACCGCCGGCATGAAGGCAAGGTTCGGCGACGATTTCTTCTACATCCTGCACTTCCAGACGCCCGGCGTTGCCGAACACGAGCTGCACAAGGACGTCAAGCGCAGCCTGCGAATGCTGTTGTATTCGGCATCGGGCAACAACACCGCCCGGGGCGGCGGGCCGCTCCCGAAGAGCGCCGGCTTCCTCGACTCGATGACCGACCCGGCGGAGTTGCCCGACTGGTTGACGGAGGGCGATCTCGACTATTTCGCGAAAGAGTTCCAGCGCGCCGGGTTTCGCGGCGGCCTCAACTGGTATCGGAACCTCGACCGCAACTGGGTATTGTCGGCGCCGTTCCAAGGCCTGAAGGTCACGCAGCCCGCGCTCTACATCATCGGCGAAAGGGACGTCACGCGCGGCTTCCTGAGCGCGGAGCAACTGCGCGACATGGCTCCCGGTCTCACCGAGGTCGTGACCTTCCCCGGCATCGGGCACTGGACACAGCAGGAGAATCCCGCAGGCACCAACGAGGCGTTGCTCAAGTTCCTCGATGCGCTCGACTAGAACCCCAATCAACGGAGACACCATGAGCTACAACAACATCATCTACGAGACCGACGACCGGCTCGCGTTCATCACCATGAACCGCCCGGAGAAGCTCAACGCCTTGAGCCATGCCCTGCGCGGCGAGGTCTACGACGCCATGAAGGAGGCGGAGGCCGATCCTGCCATCGGCGTCATCATCTTGAAGGGTGCCGGCCGCGCGTTCTCCGCCGGCTACGACCTCGCTCCCAATCTGGACGAGCAGAGCGACTACGTCAGTCATCGTTCGAAGATGCCCGATACCGGCTCCACCCACCCGCAACACTACGACTGGTCGCGGCATGCTCTGATGGGCCACTGGCTGATCTGGGAACTCGCCAAGCCCGTCATCGCCCAGATCCACGGCTGGTGTCTGGCCGGCGCCACGGAACTGTCGTCCATGTGCGACATGCGCATGGTCGCCGACGATGCCCGCGTCGGCTACCCGCCGGTACGGGCCATGGGCACCATGGACATGATGTGGGCGCCCTGGTTCATGAAACCCGGCAAGGCCCGGGCCTTCGCCTACACCGGCGACTGGTTCAGCGGCGAGGAGATGGCGGATTTCGGCTGGGCGACTTTCTGCAAGCCCAAGGACGAACTCGAGGATTTCACGATCCGCTTCGCCCGCCGCCTCGGCCATATCGACAACGACCAGTTGAACTACAACAAGCGCGCGGTCAACCGTCAGTACGAGATCATGGGCATCCGCACCGGCCTCATGTCCGGCACCGACGTGGAAGCCATGTCCAAGCATCGTCCCGCCGCGTCGGAATTCGGTCGCCGGGTGCGCGAGTTCGGTCTGAAGGCCGCCCTGGAGTGGCGGGACGGCCCGTTCGGGGATTTCCGGGGCGAGTACGAATCCGCACCGAAGAGCCGGCCGCTGGCCGGGTCCACACCCCAGCAAGCGAAGCCGGGGGATGCCGACTACAGCCGTTCCTGAGCGCAGTACCCGTCGCCATGGACCCCAGAGCACGATTCGAGGTCGTATCCAGCGACGCTGAACCGTTGATACTGGTCGACGAGCAGGATCGCGAGGTCGGCACACTCGACAAGACGTCCTGCCACGATGGGAATGGAACGCTGCACCGGGCTTTTTCGCTGTTCGTCTTCAACGACCGAGGCGAGACGCTCCTTCAGAAGCGACACGCGGACAAGCGGCTTTGGCCGGGATACTGGTCGAATGGGTGTTGCTCCCATCCTCGCCTCGGCGAGAACATCGAGGAGGCCGTGGTGCGCCGTGCCGGCCAGGAGCTCGGGTTGCCCGTGGCACCCGAGTTCCTGTTCAAGTTCCAGTACCAGGCGTCGTTCGGCGACATCGGCAGCGAGTTCGAACTGTGTTCCGTGTTCGTGAGCCACGGCGCCGGGGCACCGCAAGTGAATTCGGCAGAGATCGCGGAGTGGCGTTGGATATCGCGGGACGAACTGGACCGGGAAATGCAAGCGGCGCCTCAGGACTTCACGCCGTGGCTGAAGATCGAGTGGCAGCGGCTGACGACGGAGTTCCTTGCTCGCATCCAACCGTCCTGACTCTGTTGGCGGGTGTCGGGGCCGGGTGGCCGAGGGCGGTCGCCCGCCCCGGCTCCCACAGATCCGGACGTGC
>JAPOYW010000237.1 GCA_026706425.1 Gammaproteobacteria bacterium | reverse complement strand
GTCGATGTCCAGGTCGGCCAGCATCTTGGCAAGCAGCCCCTTGCCGATCTCCTTCCTGCGGTCCTTGACAGTCGTCTTGTGATCGCCGACGTACAGCGTGCCGTGGGAGCCCGCCCCTTCCGACGCGACGAAGCCGACCTCGAGTTCGCGCGTTCTCGCCCAGCGGCGGACCCTCGCGATGAACTGGCGACCGGTCACGGGGTCATCGTGTCAGGCGGGAGCAGTCGCGGTCAAGGATAGATGCGCGCATTTTTGACCGCAACGGGGGACTAGACGGCAACCGTGATCGGCAAGCGGCGCGGACTGCCCGTGTTCCGCGTGGGCCCATAGTTCCAACGCTGGCCGGTCGTTAGGTGTCGGGCGTCCAATGCCGGCCACAACGAGCTGTTGGCCATTGCCGCGCGGGCCGGACGTTGCGAAGCTGACCGGCGTTTTTGCACGAGGAGCAACGGCGCATGGCGGCGAATGCGAGGCCATCACAGTTGGGCGCTCGGATTGGAACTAAAGAGGTGGGGCAGGTCTAGGGCGACCATCGACGTCGTCGCTAGGCGTTGCGACGGTTGGTAGCACGTCACGAAGCAGTTCGCGCTGTTCAAGGGGAAGGCGCAGAAGGTGTTTCTCATTGCCTGTCTTCGTGTATTGGGCCGCCGTTCGGAGCATCTCGATGGGGATTCGGCAGTCGCCGAGATCCTCTAGGGACGAGGCAATGCAGTCCATGGCAACCTCCCAGTCCTGCAGTGCGCCCGCCAACCCTTCGACGCTCTCAATAAGGAAGTCGGTGAGGATTGCCCCGAGAATGCCTTCTTCGAGCAGGCAGCCCAACAGGTCGCGAAGCTTGGTCAAACCGTCGGGCAGGTGCCGGGGGCCGAACTTCCGCAACGATACGGTGAGGAGCGCGACGATAGTCCTCCTGTGGAGCTGCTCGCCGCGCTTGTAAGTCGCCGCATCGACGGAACCGAGTGCGTCCAGGGCTACCGTGAGCGGTCTTGATGCGGCCACGGCCTGCGCGGCGAACAGACGACTGACGAGCGATCCGTCAGGCAATTCTTCGAGCTTGGCGGCGTGCTCTCGCGCTGCCTCGAATGCATCGCGTTCGATGGCAAGTTCGGCGCGCTGGACCCAGAGTCCGAGGTTGCCTGGTGGGAGTTCTGCGATCCGTTGCCGGAGTTCCAGAGTGGTGAACCAATGGCGCAGAAACTCGACGAGCAGGCGGAGTCGCCCCGCGTTGTTGTCCTTGACCTCGATGCAGAGCCGCATCAGCGGTTCGGATACCTCGCAGAACGTGTTCCGGCCGAAGCGCGTTCGAGCGACGAACCCGGCGTTGTCGAGTTCGGCGATCTGTTTCGCCGCGGTCTGTTGGGACATCAGGCACGGCGTCGCAATGTCTTTCACGGTTATCGGCCTTCCCACGCGGCAAAGGAAGGCGAGGATCTTGCGCTGAGCCGGGGCGAGTTGGCGCATCCGGTCTTGGAAGTACGGTGTGAGATCGTCGACCATGCGCATGAACGGTTCGACCAGGTCGTCAAGCGACTCCTTGTCGAGGAAGTCGAACAGCACGACGTAAGCCCGGGGATTGCCGGTCGCTAGGTGGTGGATTGCCCGAACGCGCGCTCGTCCGATGGGTGTGTCCAAGAACGCCGACAGATCGGCTTTGCCTTCGTGATTCGCTTTCTTTGCCAGGAGCTCCATTCCGGTGTCGAGGTCTATCCGGTCGAGCCTGCGGATGGTGAAGAATCCGAAGAACGGTTGCTCCTGCAACGTCAGTCCGGCGAAGAGTTGCGGCGTGGTGGCGACGATGGTCCAGTTGCCGTCCTCCTGTATGGCCGCTCGCCAACGCTTCTGCCCTTCGTCGCCTAGACCGTTGAACACGTCCACGAGGTTCTCGCAAAGGAGCATTAGGGTCTTGCCCCGCGTGTGTTCACGAAGCAGGCTGGCGGCGAGCGCCTGTGCCTCGGTCGGATCCTTGGCGAAGCTGGCGTAGACGTCAGCGATACGGGCTTCGAGTTCGGGGGACTCGTCGACCAAGGCGCGCAGAATGCGCATGACGAGGTCGAGGTACGAAGTGACGCCCCACTCCTCCTCCTTGAGGCGGGCGACTGCGACGCGGTTAGCGGCGCCGACCGCTACAATGTGTTCCATCAGACGGTGATGGGCGAGTGCGAGAAAGTGTGTCTTGCCCGACCCCCGAGGGCCTACGAGGAGGAGATAGTGCTTCTGCGAGTCGTCGATCGACAACTTTGCGCGGGTCAGAACATCGTCCATCACATCGCGGCGACCCACGAACAGGGTTTCGAGGGACTCTCGGTCCATATTGCCGGGACTGTAGCGGGAGCTGGTCAGGAATCCTCTTCTCATGGCCGTGCTATCGCCCACCATCGTTTGACGAGTTGCCAGCGGAAATCGTAGCTGGCAGGACCGGATGAAGTGGCTGGCTCGATGTAATGGTCTTCGGCTAGCAGGGCCAAGATGTCGCGAAACTGTTCGTCGTCCGGTGACTGTTTCTGGTGTTTGCACAGATTGAGGAGGGTGGGGATGGGGATTGGGGCCGGTTGCCGCGCGATCATGTCGAGCACGAGCAGTGCGAGGGAGCGCTGCGAGTCGGTGTAATACTGCGACAAACGGTTGACGTAGTACTTCAGGTTGGCCGGATCGTGCGGATCATTGATGAGGCTTTCGACGGTCGTCGATACGTCATCTAGCGTAGGTGGGCGGCGAAGTTGGTCCAGCTGGTCGACCACATGGTGCACGTAATAGGGGAACCCACCGACTTGGTCGACAATCCGGGCGGCGAGGTCAGGAATGTCCGGTGGCTCGGCGAGGGTCTCGGCAAGAAGCGCGGCGGCAAGGTGGGTGGTGTGGGCGTCCGCCATCGGCGGTACTGTCAGCGACATCATGTCGTTGACCGGGTCGTTGGCGTTTCCGGCTTCGCGCAGGGAGCGGAGCACGACGTGGAGGCCGATCGAGCCAGTGAACAGGAACCGAACGCGACTCGCCTGGGTAAGCCGGAGAGCGCGCAGATGGTCGAGGAGTTGGATGGCGGTGTCTTGGCCACCTGCACGCTGCAGGTTGTGCAACATCAATGGGAACTCGTCCAAAAGCATGAGTACGCACGCGCCACCAGCGATGCCTGCGAGGTCGTCGAATGCGTCGGCGAGCGGAACAGGCCAGGTCGTATCGGCCGTCGGGAGGTCCACACCGGAATTTTTTTGGGAAGTAGACTCGACCACTTTGCGAGGCGGGCTTTGACGCCGGGCAGAGTCCGCAAGGAGCGATCCGCTGCGGCGTAGATCGAACGGATGAGGTCGGCGATTGAGTGCACGGCTTCGAGGTCTAGGCAGACCGGCAAATAACCTGGCCGGCACTCTTCGGACATCTTGAGTAAGACGTGGGTCTTCCCGATCCGGCGTTCTGCGGAGAGAACGAGGCCCTGCCGTTCGAGCATGCGCCAATACCGGTCAATCTCGTGGTCTCGACCGATGACGTCCTCGATATTGAGCCGGCCGCCGGGGTTGATCTGCATGGCACGCTCCTTCGCAAGCCCAGTATACGTCGATATTAACGTACGTCAATTCTGGCGTAGGTTTGTGGCGATCCGTCGGTCTCACGTCCGGTCGCGTCCGATGGGGCAGATTCATCGTCGCCGTGGGGGAGGTGAACGGCAAAGGCAGGCGCGAGATCGACGCCGTC
>JAPOYW010000195.1 GCA_026706425.1 Gammaproteobacteria bacterium | reverse complement strand
GGCGGCTACATGGCCGCCGCGTCCGACGAGGCGAAGGTCGACGCCTTCACCAAGCTGGTCCCCAGTGCACTGTGGTGGTTCCGTTTCGGGGCGATGTTCACGTTCCTCACCGGCATCGTCTTGATCGCCTTCATCCTGCACGGTGGTGCACAGGGAGCAGGGCTGTTGACCGCCCTTACCGTCGACATCGTGCTCGCTGCGTTGATGGCGACGCTGATGTTCCTCAATGTCTGGCTGATTATCTGGCCCAACCAGAAGGTGGTGATCGCCTCGAACGAGTCGGTCCGCGATGGAGGCGAGGCGGATCCCAACGCTGCCGGGTCGGCCGCCAAGGCGCTCCTCGCATCGCGGACCAATACGTTCTTCTCGGCGCCGATGCTTTTCCTGATGGGGTCTCACGGTCATTTCGCGCTCGGGGCACCCGACGTGGATACGGGTTGGTCGGCGCTGGCCCTGATCACCGGCCTGGTGATCATCGCGATCATCGAGGCGAACGCGATCTGGGGCAAGACCATGGTGCTGACCACCGTGAAGGGTGTCATCGCCTCGAGCCTGGTGCTCACCGTCGTGATGGCCGTCGTCGCCTCGCTATGAGCCGTACGGGAGCCCGCGCATGACGCGGGTTCCCGTTTTTTCTCCGGGGTGCCGTTCTTTATTGAGACTCGGCCGACGCCAAGCTAATCTTTCGGCTTCCTAGCCGAGTAAGCGGGCATCCCGGTGGCAAACGACAATCTGCCTACCATTGCAGCCGACCCGGAGCGCGCCGGGCGTCCAAGGCCCGGGCGCAGCCGTAGCCGGGGCGGCTCGTCGTCGCTTCTATTCGTCAACGCGTTACTGGTCGTGTTGGTCGCTGCCCTGCTGGGGACGGGCTGGTTCATCTTCGAGCAGCACAAGCGCATCGTGCAGGCCGAGGCGGCGTTGGCGGACGCGTCCAGCCGCGTCGGCACCTTGGAAGATCGCCAGCGCAGGACCGAACAGTTGATATCCGCCTCCGATAACGATCTGCTTGCCAAGAATGAAGAGAACTTCGGCCAGATCGACCTCCTTTGGGGCAACTACCGCAAGCACCGGGACGCCATCAAGGCACTGGAGGCCAAGGACAAGACGTTTCAAACCGCGGTTGCCCGCGCGGACGGTAGCATCAAGGCCGTCCAAGGCAAGGTCTCCGCATTGGAGACGGCAGTCGCCAAACAGCAGGATGTCGCCACCCGGGTGACCGAACTCGACATCCAGCTCCAGGATTCCATCAAACAGATGCGCAACGTCGTCGACCGGGCCAACTCCGCCTACCAGATGGCCTCGCGCCTGGAGGCGTCGCTGGGCGCCGACGTGGCCAAGGTCAAGTCCGACATCGCCGTCATCGACGCTCATCGCGCACAAGTCAACGCGAAAGTCGCCGACCTAGAGCGCCAGGTCAACGACCTACGGCTCCGCTCGCCCTGATTCCCGGTCGAGGCGCGCGTCCTTCTCCTCCCACAGCCGGTTGACCCAGGCGTTGACCGCATCGCGGTCGACGGGAGGCAAGGGCAGGGTGCGGATGTCGATCTCCACGTCCGGGCTGCGGCCGCAGAGAAAATCCCAGAACGGTGGCGCCCCACCCGGGTAGCGGATGGTGACATCAACCACGGCTTCCAACCGATCCGCCATGTTTTGGAGGACCATTCCGAAGCCCCCGGTCCGAGGTTTCAGCAGCGATTGGTAGGGTGACCCTTGGGCATCGCGTTTGGCCGGGGTGAACCGGGTTCCCTCCAGAAACACCAGAACGCTGGTTGGGCGCTGACCGAAGCCGACGCAGGCGTCGAGCGTTGCCCGCCGATCGAGTTCGCGCAATGCCGGATTGGCCTCAAGCTGCTCGCGACTGTAGCGCCGGACGTAGGGGAACTCGAGAAACCACATGGCCGGGCCGATGAACGGCACCCAGATGAGTTCCCGCTTGGTGAAGAACTTGAACTGTGGAATACGACCGTAGAGCGTGACCACGAGGACGAGAATGTCGGCCCAGGTCTGGTGGTTGGACACCACGAGATACCAGCCATCGGGACGCAGCGTGCGGCTTGCCGATTGCTCGTCGTTGGTCTCGTGGATCCGCGTGACGTGGAGCACCCGTAGCATCCAGCCCGCACACCGCACCCAACCGGCCATGGCCTGCATCATCGCGGTGCCAATCGGAATCCGTCGTCTCTTGGGGAAGAACGGCCGAACCAAGCCGAGGCAGAATATCAGCGTGCACCAGAACACGCTGCTAGCCGCGATGAACGCGAACGCCAGGGTTCCTCGAATCGCCTCGACCATCGCTGGCCTGTCAAGGGTTCAGACTCAACTCGCGGATTGTGCGCTTGCCACGAGTGCGCGTAAACGGGCCCGCCGCCTGGCGACTCTCTTGGTGTGTACGCTGGTGCTTGCCGGATGCGCCAACGTTCAGTTCTATGCCCAGGCGGTGACCGGGCAGGCGTCGATCCTCTTCGCTCGCCAGGATGTCCAGACCCTGATCGACGCGCCGGACACGGATCCGACCTTGGTTCGACAGCTCCAACTGGTGTCGCGCCTGTTGCGATTCGCCGAGGACGAGCTGCGTCTGCCGGTGGACGGGCGCTACCGCAGCTATGTCGAACTCGACGGTGTGCCGGTATGGAATGTGGTGGCGGCGCAGGAGCTCGCGGTTCAGGCGTTGCCGCGTTGTTACCCGTTGGTGGGCTGTGCGGTGTACCGCGGCTACTTCACCCGGCGCGCCGCCGAACGCGAAGCCGCCCGGCTGTCCGTCGAACACGACCTCCACCTGTACCCGGTGACCGCCTACTCCACGCTAGGCTGGTTCGACGATCCGATCCTGTCCAGCTTCGTCTACTACGAGGAGGCTGTGCTGGCCGATCTCATCTTCCACGAACTGGCGCATAGCGTGGTGTACATACCCGGGGACTCGGGATTCAACGAATCGTTTGCGGGTTTCGTCGGCAACGAAGGTGCGATGCGCTGGTTAGCCGCGACCGGTGGCGATGTCGCCGCGTACCAGGAACGGCTCGAGTTCGCTCGAGCCTATGCACAGTTCCTGAGCGACTGGCGCGGGCGTTTGGCGGATCTCTTTTCCGAGCCCATCCCCGATGCCGCCAAGCGGCAGTTGAAAGCGGAATTGTTCGCCGCCATGCTTGAGGACTACCGCCGCGACCGTGAACGCCTCGGCGGCGGGCGCTACGACGCCGCCATGGCGACTCCGTTTAACAACGCGCGTCTTGCGCTCGTGGCGACCTACGAGGATTCCAAGCGGGACTTCGCGCGCCTGTTCGTGGAGGTCGGAAAGGACTGGCCGGCATTCTACGAGGCGGTGGCGGCGTTGCCCAAGGTTCAGCGTGGGCGCGTGGCAGATCCTCCTTCGGAGGGCTCGTAACGGCGTAACATAGCCTGACCGGAGTATGGAGATGGCTGTGCGCTGGTTCAGGCACTGGGTTTGCCTACCCCTTTTGATCGCCGGTTGCTCCGAGGAAGACGCGACGCGGGGAGGCGGCGGGTTCTTCGGTGGGCCGCCGCCGTTGGTTGTCGCCCAGCCGGCAACGGTGCGTTCCATCGCCGACGTGGTCGAGGCCATCGGCACGACCCGCGCCAACGAGTCCGTCACGATCACCGCCAAGGTCACCGACTCGATCCGCCAGGTGCGTTTCGAAGACGGCGACTTCGTGAACCGGGGCGACATCCTTGTCGAACAG
>JAPOYW010000089.1:2791-3700 GCA_026706425.1 Gammaproteobacteria bacterium | reverse complement strand
CGAGCGGCAACTGCTGGATCAAGGCATCACGCTCGAAGACATCGGGCGCCAAGCGTTCATCGACAAGGTCTGGGACTGGAAGCGGACCACGGGCGGCAGTATCTCCCGGCAGATTCGCCGGATGGGTTCGTCCGTGGACTGGAGCCGCGAGCGCTTCACAATGGACGAGGGCTTCTCAAGGGCCGTGATCGAAGTCTTCGTCCGACTCTACGACGAAGGCTTGATCTACCGGGGCAAGCGACTGGTCAACTGGGATCCGGTCCTCATGACCTCGATCTCCGATCTCGAGGTGGACAACAACGAGGAGGACGGCCACCTGTGGCACTTCCGCTACCCGTTGGCCGACGATGCCCGGACGGCGGAGGGGCTCGATCACGTGGTCGTCGCCACCACCCGTCCCGAGACCATGCTCGGCGATACCGCGGTTGCCGTGCATCCCGACGACGAACGCTACCGATCCCTTGTGGGCAAGGCGGTGACGCTCCCCTTGGTTGATCGGCGCATTCCCGTCGTCGCCGACGAACACGTGGACCCCGAATTCGGCTCGGGCTGCGTCAAGATCACGCCGGCCCACGACTTCGACGACCATGCGATCGGCATCCGGCACGGCCTAGAGATGGTCAATATCTTCGAAGCCGACGCCACGGTGAACGACAACGCGCCTCCGGCATATCGGGGTCTCGACCGGTTCGAGGCACGCCGATGCGTGGTGGACGATATGCGATCGGCCGGGCTCCTGGCACGCGTAGAGGAACACACCATGACGGTGCCCCGGGGCGACCGCTCCGAGGCAATCATCGAGCCATGGCTTACGGATCAGTGGTTCGTCAAGATCAAGCCCCTCGCCGAGCCCGCGATAAAGGCGGTGGAAGACGGCGAGGTCGAGTTCGTGCCCAGGCAGTACGAGAA
>JAPOYW010000089.1:0-2781 GCA_026706425.1 Gammaproteobacteria bacterium | reverse complement strand
CGAGCCAATGCTGACCGACCAGTGGTACGTGCGTGCCGACGTGCTGGCGAAACCGGCTGTTGAAGCGGTTGAGAACGGCAGCATCCAGTTCGTGCCCAGGCAGTACGAGAACATGTACTTCTCCTGGATGCGGAAGATCGAGGACTGGTGCATCAGCCGCCAACAATGGTGGGGTCACCGGATCCCCGCCTGGTACGACGAGTCGGGCAACATCCACGTCGGTCGAACGGAATCCGAAGCCCGGGACCGGGCCGGGCTCGCCGATGACGTGCCCCTCATGCAGGACGAAGACGTCCTCGACACCTGGTTCTCCTCCGCCCTGTGGACGTTCGGGACGCTCGGCTGGCCGGAGCGGACGCCGGAACTGGCGACCTACCATCCCACCGACGTGCTCGTGACCGGCTACGACATCATCTTCTTCTGGGTCGCGCGAATGGTCATGATGACCCTGAAGTTCACCGGCGAGGTACCGTTCAGGAAGGTCCACATCCACGGCATGGTGCGCGATGCCGAGGGGGCCAAGATGTCCAAGACCCGGGGCAACGGCCTTGACCCGATGGACATCATCGACGGTATCACGACCGACGGCCTCGTCGCCAAGCGCACGGCCAACATGACCCAGCCGCGAATGGCCGAGGCGATCGAAGCACGCACCCGCAGGGAATATCCGAACGGCATTCCGGCCTACGGGACGGATGCCCTGCGTTTTGCGTTCTGTGCGATGGCGTCCCAGGGCCGGGATCTCGCCTTCGATCTCAAACGCATCGAGGGCTACCGGAACTTCTGCAACAAGCTCTGGAACGCGACGCGGTTCGTACTCGGACACGTAGAGGGTCCGGGCGAACTCGACGGACCGATCCACGAGGCGCCCGCGGACCGATGGATTCGCTCCAGGTCGCGCCACCTCGCCGACACGGCCCACCGGTCCGTCGCGAACTACCGATTCGACCTGTACGCCAACGCCGTCTACGAATTCGCCTGGCACGAGTTCTGCGACTGGTACGTCGAATTGACCAAGCCGGTTCTCTTCGAGGCCGCCAACTACCCGGAGGAGGCGCGGGCCGCCAAGAAGACGTTGCTCGACGTGCTCGAACTCCTGTTGCGGGCAGCGCACCCCATCGTGCCGTTCATTACCGAGACGCTCTGGCTGCGCATCGCCCCGTTCCATGGCTCGACGGGCGACACGATCATGCACCGGTCATTCCCCGGGACCGATGAACAACCTCTCGATGCGGACGCCGAAGAAGCCATCGAGTGGCTCAAGGCGGTGGTCACCGCGGTTCGCAACGTGCGCGGCGAGTTGAACGTTTCTCCGGGCAGGATGATCGATCTGCTGCTGCAGGGTGGCGGATCGGAAGACCGTCGCCGGTACGGCGAATGCGAGTCGCTGCTGCGCCGGTTGGCCCGGGTGGAGGCCGTGCGGTGGCTAGACGAAGACGCCGAGCCGCCCCCGGTCTCGGTGCAGATCATCGGCGGCCACGCCGAGTCGACGAGCCAGGCCCTGAAGGTGATGGTGCCGATGGCTGACCTGATCGATGCCGATGTTGAACGCGCGCGTCTCACCAAGGCGATCGCAGGGGCGGAGAAGGACTTGAGACGGGTCGAAGCCAAGCTCGCCAACAGCAACTTTCTCGCCAAGGCTCCACCGGCCGTGGTGACCAAGGAGCGGACCAAGGGCCAACGCCTGCGCGGCGAACTCGGCGCGCTGCGGGATCAACTGACACGTCTGCATGCCATTCGAGGGTGACCGAATGAACGACGAACTGAGAATCTTCGCGGGACGATCGAACCCGGCCCTGACGGACGAGATCTGCCAGTGCCTCGACATCAAGCGCAGCAGCCTGACCATCTCGCGGTTCTCCAACGACAACCTATCGGTGCAGATCGACGAGAACGTCCGCGAGCGGGACACCTTCGTGGTCCAGGCCTTCACCGAACCGGCCAGCGACCGGATCGTCGAACTGCTGATCACGTTGGATGCGCTGCGCAGCGCATCGGCCCGTCGCATCACCGCCGTGATTCCCTACTTCTCCTATGCCCGTTCCGACAAGAAGGACGCGCCGCGCATCTCCATCGCCGGGCGGCTGATCGCCGATCTCCTGAGGACGGCGGGCGCACACCGCGTGCTGACCATGGACCTGCACGCCGAGCAGGTGCATGGGTTCTTCAACATCCCGGTGGATCACCTAACCGCGATACCCATCGCCGCCGCCCACATCCGCGAGTCCTGCGACATGGACAATGCCGTGATCGTCGCCACCGATGCCGGCGGCGCCAAGCGGGCCGGCAAGTTCGCGACGCGCCTGGACCTGCCGCTGGCCATCATCGACAAGCGACGTGTCAGCGACACGGAGGTCCGCCAGGGACACGTCGTCGGCGATGTCCGCGACAAGGACGCCATCGTGTTCGAGGACGAGATCTCCACCGGCGGCACGCTGGTGGAGACGGCGCGCACATTGGACGCAGCCGGGGTGCGACGGGTGTTGGCGGCCGCCACCCACGGCGTGCTGGTCGGAAACGCCATCGACAACCTCCGCGACTCGCCCATCGAGGCGCTGACCGTCACCAACACGGTCCACGTCGCCCCGGACAAACGACTCGACAAGATGACCGTGCTGTCGGTGGCACCGCTCATGGCCGAGGCCATCCGGCGGATTCACACCGGGGAGAGCGTGGGAGCGTTGTTCGCCTAGGACGCCGGACTAGCGGGCACGCCCGACACGGGCGACGGCGCGCCTAGGGACGCGTTAGGGTTGCGCCTTCCATGATCGACGGCGGGGC
>JAPOYW010000526.1 GCA_026706425.1 Gammaproteobacteria bacterium | reverse complement strand
CGCCGGTGACGCTCACGGGGTGCACGGGGAGGAACGGCCGGCCGGGGGCGAAGTAGTCCCCCGGACGAACGACGGAACGAAGCAGTTCCGTAAGCGGTGCGTTATCCGCGTATTCGACTTCGGGGCCCACTGCCAGTCTTCTCCCGTGCCCGCACGGCATTAGAACACTCGCCGCCTTGGATCGATAGGTGGACTGGTGCGCAGTAACGTCGAGGTGGCGCTACGTAGGGACCACGACCGTCCTCGTCGCCAACCAGTGTCCCAGCGACTGCCGACTCTCCTGAGAAGGGGTGCCTGACAGAAGGCCCGATAGGCTGATGTCCTCCTCGAGTTGCGGCCAGTGAATTCCGAAGCCGCCGTCGATGATCATCCAGCAGTCGAGTTCACTCGCCTTTGCGTGGGCGAGCCGCGGATACCAGCCAGACGGGACGGCCAGCTCCCTACCGTCGCTCAACGTCACCCGCAATGTGTCGTCCGAGACTTTAACGTCCAGAACCGTTGACATCCGCAGCCTCCAACGACGCAAACGATCTGGCCGACCCGACCTCGTGCTTAGGCCGCACCACACGGCAGTCTTCCCACACGGGCGTGGGTGCCCCCGAAACTCCATACCCCGCAGCGCGGCATATTACCCGTCCGATGACTGGCTCTGGTCGCTTGTTCGAACTCGATGTCGAGCGACCTCAGCCTTCGAACAGATCCAACCCATTATTGATCAGTTGCGGTAGGCGTGTGTGCGCGCGCTACCTGCGCGAGCGCACGCAACGCCGCGTTGACTGCGGCTGAGTCCTTGAATACCGCAGCCACGTCGGGCTCCAACAAGATCACGTTGGTGCCTCGGCGGTACGCCTCGTAGTGCTTGCCCCTTACGCCCGAAGAGAAATCGTACTCCGACCGCATCGTGTCTTCGTCAGGCCCTCGTTTCATACTGCCTCCGTTCTCTCCGCGAAGCTGGTCTCGCACTTGGCGACGCTCTCGAATGGGCCGAACGTGTCGTCTGGGCAGTCGCCGACACCTCTGTCGTCCCGAGTGTGGTTGCGTCGTCGAGCCTGCCGGACATGATGGCGACAGACGTTCCTCGCGACCCCGTAGAGCCAGGTCCGGAACGTCGACTTCCTCCGCCAAGTGCCAAGGGATCGATGGACCTCGACGAACACGTCCTGGGTTGTGTCGTCGGCGTCAGCCGTGCCGATGGACCAAGTGACAAATCGATGCAGCCGGTCCTGGTACCTGAGAACCAGCGCGTCGAAGGCAGCCCTTTCGCCATCGAGGAATCGATCCACAAGCGCCTCGTCGTCGGCATCGCAGAGTCCCCGTTCGCGCACCATCGCTGGATCCCGTAGCCTAGCGTTAACGTTTCAAGCCGGTATGCTCACGGTCACGGATTGACCAAACGTTGCAGCCGTAGACTTGGGTTCAGGCCACGTTCAGGTGCTTGGCTTGAACATCGGACGTGCCGGGGTCCCTACGAGTGATTAGACGGGAACTCCGGACCATCCGATAGCACCAGAAGGACTAGGACATGAGCAAACGAGGAGGGAGCCGGGGCGGCGGACGCGGCGGCAAAGGAGGTCTCGGAGGCCGTGGCCGGCAAGGCGGCAATCCAAACTGGCCCAGCAAGACCGGGAATCCGTCGGGGCCCAATCGAGGCAACAACCCTGCGCGAAAACGTTGACTGTGAGCTACGATCCCGAATGGGATTGAGCAAGGCGGAAGTGAGTTCGCCGGATCGACACGATGCGGCCGGAGTACGACTTCGCCGGTGCCGTCCGAGGCATCACCGCTCGGCGCTACGCACTGGCTGAAATCGGCGCCTATGATCACACCTTGCCCGTCACACAGGAGGAGCTCGTGGTAGAAAGAGAGAGCGATGCGCCATGGCGCCTAGCGGAGCAGCTCCTGACGGATCGGTTCACGCGAGTCAAGAGGCGGACCAAATACATTGCAGGCTTCGTAACGGCTAGCGGGCATCAGATCGCGCAAGAACGCCGCGGCGAGCTGATCCGCACATGGGTTGAGGTCAAGCCACCGCAGTTCGTGGGCGTAACGGTTGAGTACTATCCGCCCAGCCGTGTTCGTAACTCCAACCTCGTGGCAAACGCTCCGAGGCTCGCAAAGGGCAAGGAGGCGTGGAAGGTGGCCGTGGAGGAGATCGCAACGTTTACTGATGTCGTGGATTGGTATGGCGGGTTGTAACCTATTGATCCATGGCCGTCCGGCACCGCTCGAGTAGACCGATGTCCCTGCGTCGTCAACGACGCTGGATGTTCCAAGGCGGCGCGTAGCACCAAATCAAACTGGCTTCCAAGGCTTCGATTTCGTCACCGTTGTCCATCCGGTGAAGCCATAGCGTCACGGCGGCAATCGCGGCCGTAATCAGCGCGTTCAGGTGGCAGTTGGTAGCCTGACCATCGCGAAAGCAGTTCTTGGGATGGATCTTCCCGTAGCCTTGGTTGATCCGCTTCTTCATGGCGTCCTTGCACCGTCCGATGTACTTCAGATCAGAGCCCGAGTAGTAGGTGTAGACGCCACGGGCGGCAAGGGTCGCCGGGTCCGCAATGGAGAACCTGGAATACGCCAGATCCCCGTATGCGTTTCAAGAACTGCCTGTAGAAAGGGTCTCCCGATGTCTTGAGCTGATACAGCACTTTGCCCAACGGTGAGTCCAGGTGCAGCGAGTAGTTGGCGTGGCACACCGGCGCTAGGACCTTGACAGCGGCGATGACCAACGGTCTCCCGGAGAGTCTTGTTGTTCTTCTGGGCGAACACATTCTCGTGCTGTTCCTTGCCGAAGTCCAAAGCGACATGGACAAACTCGTAGGACCTACCGTCCAGCTGTAGAACTCGAACCGATGGCATGTTGGCGAAGCGAAGCCCGCAATCACACAAGTGAGAAGGATCAATCCGCCCTATCGGACCCAGCGCCGACAGTCCAACTGCGGAACTGGGCTCACGAGTTCGCGGCGGGGGTCGTGTCAGATGCGGACGACGCCGTCACTGTTAACTTGGGCCAGAGCGAGCTCGCGAACATCGCGTACCAGCCCGGCGGAAACGGCTCTCGTAGGCGTTGAGAAACAGTCTGTAGGGATATACAGTATCCCGAGTGGTCACCAAACCACCCCAGAAGTCCAATCAACGACTATGCCCTCGATCCGACAACAGCACACCGGCACCGAAGAGAGCGTCAGGCGGATGGTGCGCCGCACAAGCTACTGCTACAGCCTCCATCGGCGCAAACGATGTGGCCAACTCAACCTCGTGTTCAGGCCGCGACACAAGGTAGTCTTCGCCCATGTCGGCCTTTCGCGCCGCCTCGACCGCCGCAGGGGGTGGCTTCCCACCAAGCTGCTCGACTACTGGGGTTACAAAGTCAGCAAGAAACAAGGCCAACACCCTAGGAACGTCCGCGACCTCGCTGACCAGACCTGGCAGGTTTGCGTCTGGGAAAGCGAGACGGCGGACCTAGACTCGCTTGGACAACGCCGCGTTCGGTCTCTCGACGGAGGCGCCCCGTGACCCGCCCGACGGTGCTGGATGTGTTCGCCGGCGTCGGCGGATTGGGGCTCGGTTTCGAGCAAGCCGGATTCGATGTCGTTGCGGCAATCGAGATCGATCCGGTCCATGCGGCTACGCACGCCTTCAACTTCCCCGAGTGCCCGACACTGTGTGCCGATGCGACCGAGATCAGCGGGACCGACATCCGCCGCGG
>JAPOYW010000035.1 GCA_026706425.1 Gammaproteobacteria bacterium | reverse complement strand
GGGCGATCCATACCTGACTGGCGAATGCCATCGCCACGGCCGCCCGTTTGCGGGCGGTCGCGGATCACGGTCGCCGTCAATGTGCCAGCTGTTCCACCCACTCCGGAACCACGACGCCTTCCGCTTCGGCGGCCTCAAGCGCCGCCTTCGCGTTCAACACCGACTTGGGTCGATCTCCCAGTTCCGAGTATGCGCGTGCGAGCATCGCGAAGAACCGCGCGGGGAGTTTCTCCTCCCCTTCCTTCCAGGTCTCCATGTATCGGACCGCGTCCTCGAAGCGTCGTTGCTGGAAGCTAAGGTAGCCTGCCGACATCAGCGCCGCCCGTACCGATTCCGCCGGCAGATTGCCCGGCTGTTCCACGATCTGCATCTGGTGATGGAGCACCTGTCCGTAGTCTCTCTTGAAATTGAACGCCGCCGCGAGCGCCTGATGAGTAAAGGCGGCGTCTTCGGGGATCTCCGTTGCCTGCAGTTCGTGCAGAACGGCGATGGCAGCATCGTACTCGCGACTGCGGATGTGCGCCCATGCCTTCGCGCGGATTCCGACATGTGCCGCGCTCAAGCGGCCCCTTGCGTTGGCCTGCTCCAGTTCGTCGGTTCCCGAGACATCGCTTCTGGACGCACCTGCCGCCGGTTGGGGTTTCTCGTCGCCCCAGGAGGGCACAACTACCAAGGCCGTCATGGCCGCGGCGAACGCCGCCGCCGCAATTCTGGCAACAGTCGACACCGCCGACGTTGCATGGAACAAACGCCGGTTTGTTGCTCGGTGGCGGCGTCGACGCTTGCCGCCGGGAGAGTTCGCGCAGCGGATTCTCGGGGCGACCGTGAAGCGGTCGCGTCTTCTGTGCAGCTCGTTCATCCGTTCATCCTCCTTCGACCAATTCGGCGACCGACCGGCTCCGCGCCACATGCCGCAACAGCAGGAATACCACCAGCACGGTCGTCGCCGTCAGCCCCACGACCGCCACGGGGAAGAACCTGAGGTCGATCATCGGGCTCAACGTCGGCGAGGCCCACTTCGCCGCCACCACAGCCGCACATAGGGCCGTCCCGGCGACGACCAGATCCGGTACCACGCGTCCGACGTGATGCAACGTCAAGTGCGCCAAGTTCGCGCCCGTCGCTTGGCGGACTCCGATGTTCCGTCCGGACCCGGCGATCCACTTTGCGAGCGAACCCGCCACGCCCCCCACGGCGAGCAGTGCGGCGAACGCGGCCGCGAGGGCGAGCATCGCCTCGACATTTCGCCTCGCCAGGAACTGCTTGCGGAACGTCTCCCGAACCGTGCCAAGGCGAAACACCTCGCCGCCGAGCCGGTCCTTGATCGACTCGATCAACGCCGTCTCGGACCCGGTATGGCGTACGAGCCATCGCTCTTCGTCGAGGGGCAGATCCGGGCCGGGCGAGTAGACGACATGGCGCACCGCGTCGAGTGAAGCCTGGTACGGCAGATCCTCGACAATGCCCACGATGGTCAGCGGGGCGGGTGCCGCCCCGGAGTCCCAGCCGGATGCCGGCGAGAGTCGGAGCGACTGGCCCAGCGCTTCCCTCGGGTCGTCTCCGAAAAGCCGCGTGGCGGCCGCTCGCGACAAAACGGCCTCGGACGGCGACACGCCGTCGAACTCCCGCCCCGCGACGAACTCAAGGCCCAGCGTCGCGAAGAACGGTGCGTCCACGGCATTTCGGTACACTGTCACCTCCTCCGGTCCCCTGCGCCCGGTCGCGTCCATCCGATTCCGTCCTCCCACTGTTTCGGCCAGCAGGGGCAACATCTCGGTCGCAGACGCCGACAGAACTTCTGGATTCGCGGCGAGGGTCGCGTCCACCACACCCGGTCGCACGTCCCAAACCTGGAGCATGAGCGCATCGTCGTGGTCGAATGGCAACGCCACACGCGCATCGGCCCAATGCCGACCGACGAGCGAGAGAACCAGCAGAAGATTCGCCGCCGCAACGAACAGAAGCACCCGGCGACCCGATGCGTCGGTATTCAGACCCAGACGGAACGGCATCGCGAAACCCGCCGCAACATCGCGGCTCACTTTCGCAGCGGCACCCGCGAAGATCATTGCCAACAAGACCGTGCTGACGCCCAACCCCGCAAATACCGATGAGCGTGGCAACTCGCCGATGTAGGACGCGAAGGGCTCCATTGCCAGCATGAGGTCGGCCAGATAGCCGAACACCGCCACGTTGACTAGAGCGGTCGCACCGATCCAGAGGCCGTACGTCGCGAGATCCCTGCGAAAGACGTCCAGGGGCGTGGCGCCGAGGGCGACTCGAATCACCTGGGCGTCCCGGCTTCGGCGGTGTTCGGCGAGCAGGAAGTCCGCGAACGTCGTAAAGGCGAGCACGAACAGCAGCGCAACCAGCCAGGCCAGCCAGGTAAGGCGGTCATGGGTGTCGCGGCGCTGATCGGGCAGGAGTTCGATGCCCGGCACGAGTTCGACGCGGTCGTTGACGCTAGCCTCGGGAGCGAACTGGTCGGCCGGCGGCTCGAACCGGTAGGGTGCGAGCACCGATGCCAATGCCCGAAACCTCGCGTGTCCCGATCCTAGGGGCGCACCCAAGAGGTACACGTAGCTGGCATACTGCAACTCCGTCGACTCGGGCGGCGCGTCCAGCTTCCAGGCATCCACCCGATCGCTGCCGATCGCTCCGGTGAAACCACCTGCGGCCACACCGACCACCACCGATGCGCGACCGGCCTCTTCCCCTTCCAAAACCAGCAGAGACCCCAGCACGTCCGGGTCGCCGCCGTAGAATCGCCGCCACAGATCTTCGCAGATGACCGCCGCGTTCCCTGATCGGCCCGGCACCGACGTCATCGACCCCAGCAACGGCTTCACGCCGAGCAACTGCAGGTAGTTCGCCGACACGGAGCGCACTTGGATCTGGGTTGTCGCGCCATCGCGTGGCCGGACTAACGACTCTGCTTGTGCCCAATGCCGGAAGTACGCCCAGTCCATCGATGGCGTCAACGCGCTCAGATTGCGGTAGTCCGCACTCGACAACTCGGCAAACAAGCCGGAGTCCGCCTCGCGGCGTCCCAAGGTCACGTAGTCATACGGCTCGATCCCTGCGGGTGTGCGCATGTGGCCCGCATGGACGAGCGCCAGAACAACGCTGGCGAATCCGAACGAAACCCCCAGAACGACCGCGATGCTGACCATCTTCGCGGTTCGTGTCCCATGTCGACCCACCCGCACGACCTACGGGCTCAATGTTGGTATAGGTTCCTCTACAAACTACCAGGTCCGCAACCCTCTGGCCACCCGCCACACGGTTCCCAGACCGTATAGCAGGTCGTTTGAATTCGGACGCATACCTTAACTCTAATATGCGTGCCCGGCCTCTTTACCCACTCCCACTCTATGCAGGTTCTCTCGCACACTCTCTTCTCGCAATACTCCAGCCCGTAGTCGCAGGGGAACGGGCTTTCCCCAGGGCCTCCCGGCTGGCTACGAGCGATTTGCGTCGGCACGGAAAAGATGAACCCAAGCAGCAGCGATGCACAGGCAGTGCGCAGTATCCCTGACATTGGATCCCTCCCCGACTATTGGGATTTGGACCGTAACTCATACGGCCTGTTGAGACAACTCTAGGCTAACCCAGGGCAATCGCATTTGAAATCACTTGACCTGCTGGGCGGCTCGCACCATGTCGAGGAGGAAGTCGTCGTCCCATCCGGCGCGCTTGATCTTGCCGC
>JAPOYW010000630.1 GCA_026706425.1 Gammaproteobacteria bacterium | reverse complement strand
AGTTGATAGGCGCCGCGGTCTGCAAACAGGACCGACGTAGGCTGCTCAAACACACCGGACACGAGGATCGCCTCCGTGATTACGTCGGCGAGGACTCCCGGCGACCGGCGGACGATGTACAGGACACGCTTCACTCGCTAGAACGAAACCAGACGATCGCTATCTTCGATGGCTTCGATGAGTTGTCCTAGTCCCACGATCACGAAGCCGTCCGCAAGGGATTCGTTCGCGACTATTCCGCGGCGGGCGGCGGCCGTTACGCACACCGCGAGCTCGAACCCGGCGTCCGATGCTAGCCGGGTCAGGTGTTCCCGCGTGCCGGAGTCGTCCGCTGCAAACCGATTGGCGACCGCAACCGCCTCGTTGTAGAAGAACACCCGACCGATCTGGTGGCGAGCGTCGACTGCCGCGCGGGCAAATCGGAACGCCCGTTCAGGCGCACCCGTGGTGAGGGGTGCGCCTTGAACGAGCAGGTCGAATCGCAAACCGCGACCGAACCTATCGCTTCAGGTGGATGACTACCGCGCGTCGGTTCTGGGCCCTCGCATCGTCGCTCGTTCCTTCGGCCGCAGGTCGTTCCTCGCCGAAGCTGACGACATCCATCCGCGAGTCGGCGATTCCCTTGTCGAGGAACATCTGGCGTACGGCGTTGGCTCGTTCCTCACCGAGTTCCAGGTTGTACCGTTCGCTGCCGCGGTCGTCGCAGTGGCCCTCGATTCGCACCCTCCATCCCGCGTTGTCGACCAGGAACGCCACATGCGGGTCGAGCGCGCGCATGCCCTGTGGGCTGACGACCGCCGAGTCGTAGTCGAAGTGGATGACGACCTCCATGCTCGGCGGTTTCGGCGGAGGTGGCGGGGGTGGCGGCGGCGGGGGCGGCGGCGGGGGCGGCGGCGTAACCTCCACCGGCTCCGGTTCGGGCGGAGGCGGCGGGGCGGGGCATACGCATCCAGCGACGACTCCCCCTGCCAAAGTAACCGCGATGAGCCGAGTCACCGTCAACGAAGAGCGTCCGGTTTTCGTCATTTGCTATCCTATGCAGTTGGCGGCGCAAGCCAGTTCCGCTATGTTACCGCAATCGCACGGTTTCTCAAGAGAATGAGCGGCCAATGCCTGCTTGGTTTGGGTTTGGTCGTAGCGTCAGAACCCATCGTCCACGACACGCTGCCGTTTCAAGCGTATGAGTTCTGTTCGAAGACAAAGGAGCACAAATGAAACCCAGGATCCTGGTTCTAGCCGGGGCAACGAGTGCGCTGTTCGCCCAGCCGAACGTACTCGCCGAGGACAGTCAGACGGTCGAGATTGAAGAAGTAGTCGTCGTCGGGTCGCGTTTTCAGACCTCGCGTTCGGAGGCGCAAGCCACGGCCCCTGTCGACGTCCTCTCCGGCGAGCAGATCGGGCAGGTTGGCAACCATGCAGACCTTACCGACAGCCTTCGCGCCCTCGCGCCTTCCTACAACGCGCCCATGGCCTCGGGCGACGGGGACACGTTCGTGCGCTCCACTTCGCTGCGCGGGCTGGCACCGGATCAGACCCTCGTCATGGTCAACGGCAAACGCCGCCACCGTGCGGCCCTGATCGCGGAGTTCGTGCCGGCGGCGGGAAAAGGCTCGCACGGCCCGAACATCGCCATGATCCCTGCGATCGCCGTGCGTAGCGTGGAAGTGCTGCGCGACGGCGCGGTGGCCCAGTACGGGTCCGATGCCATAGCCGGAGTCATCAACCTTCGGATGAAGGATGCTGCCGAGGGTGGGCAGGTGCGCCTCGACTACGGTCAGTACTTCGAAGGCGAGCGGAGCCTGAAGCTCGCCGCCAACGCCGGTTTCGGTCTGGGTACGGACGGTTTCGCGAACGTGAGCTTCGAGTTGGTGGACAACGAGGCGTTGTCCCGAGGCCGGCAGCGTCCCAATGCCCAGGCGTTGATCGATGCCGGCGTGCCCGGCATCGGCGCCGATTCGCCGTTCGACGATGCGCCGCTGGTACAGACGTGGGGGCGCCCGCAGACGACCGACTACCGCTTCTTTTTGAATGCGGGGATGCCGGTGGGGGAGCAGGCCGACCTCTACCTGCATGCCAACTTCGCTTCGACCGAGGGCCGCTACCGGTTTTTCTACCGCTCCGGCGACAACCCCCTCACCGAAGCCAACGAGGCGCATAGCACGATTCGCGTTCTGGGAATCGAGGACGTCCTCGTCCAGGGTTTCACGCCGTTCTTCGACGGTGACCATCGCGACTTCAGCGTGGTGGCCGGCTACCGGGGCATTGTCGCGGGTGGGACGACCTACGACCTGAGCTTCGGCTACGGCGAGGACGAGTTGGACTTCTTTCTCAACAACACGGTCAACCCGAGCATCGGTTTGGGTAGCGACCGCCTCCCTGCCCAGATGGACTTCGATGTGGGTGCGCTAAAGCAGCAGGAGATCAACCTGAACGCGGATTTCACCCGCCGGCTCACCGACCGCGTCCAATTGGCCTACGGCGCGGAGTGGCGAAAGGAGACCTTCACGGTGGTCGCCGGCGAGCCGAACTCGTACCGCGGTGCGGGCTCGAGCGGCTTCAAGGGATTGGAACCCGTCAATTCCGGGGAGTTCGATCGCGACAACAGTGCCATATACGGCGAGATCGAGCAGGAAGTCACCGACCGGACCGTGGCCCAGTACGCCTTGCGCTACGAGTCCTTCTCGGATTTCGGGAGCACCCTGAACGGCAAACTGGCGCTACGCCACGATCTGGCTAACAACTGGGCGGCGCGCGGGTCGGTCAACACGGGCTTTCACGCGCCAACGCCCGGACAGTCGAATCTCCAGAAGGTGACGACCACCTTCGACAACGATACGGGTCTGCAGGTGGAGTCGGGTACCGTCCCGCCGGACCATCCGCTGGCGTTGGCGGCTGGGGGCGCACCGCTGGAGGAAGAGCAGTCCGTCGACTACAGCGTCGGGCTCCGGTTCGGGGATGACCGGATTGAACTGACCGCGGATGTCTACCTTATCCAGATCGACGGGCGCATCTACAAGACACAGAACTTGCCCGTCGTCGCACCGAACGGCATCGCTTCCAATGTCCAGTTCTTCACCAACGCACTCGATCTGGATGTCACCGGTATCGACATCGTATTCACGACCAGCCTCGACTGGGGGCCCGGCGACATCGCCACCGATTTCACATTCGCCTTCAACCACAACGAGGTGGATGTCGTGCGCCAGTCGCTCGTCGGTGGCGTCCAGCCCGTCAGCGACGCGGAAGTGGAGGACATCGAGCACAGCTATCCCAACAACCGCTTCACGCTAACGGTCGATTCCTTGCTGAATGCCCGGTGGGATCTCATGCTGCGCCTCAACTACTACGGCGAACACTACGACGAGCGTGGCCGCATCGACGGCGTTGACGGGGGCGCCCCCACCAAGTTGCTGTCGTCAACGGTATTCGTGGACGCCGAGCTTTCGTTCGAGTTCAGCGACGAGATGCGCTTCACGCTCGGCGCATCGAACCTCTTCGATGCCTATATCGACGTAATCGACGCGCCGTACGCCAACCGGCTCAGCGTGGGACTTCCCTACGCGCGCCGCACGGCGGCCAACTTCGAAGGCGGCTCCTGGTACCTCAGGGGCTCCTATCGCTGGTAGTCACGGAGTCGGGAACGGATCCGTCGTGCCGTTCGTGGTCGTACTTCTTCAGGTAGCCGCGGAACTGGTGGTCGGTCAGGCCTAGCAGTTC
>JAPOYW010000682.1 GCA_026706425.1 Gammaproteobacteria bacterium | reverse complement strand
CGACGGAAACCCATGTCCTCGACTCGTCCACGGGGGGCACGTTGTTCGTGCACCGCTACTCGACCCCCGTACGCCTGAGCTCACGTATCCACGATGGATGGCTCGCGCTGGGCCGTGAGGTCACCGTGCGTGGCTTGTACCGTACGATCTACGACGTGTACGATGTCCGAGCCATTGTCGATGGCGGGCCACCGAACCACTATCAGGTGGAGACAGGCGAGAGTCCCCACTGTGGAAGCGGCGACGATCCCTTCGGCAGACTAGAAGTGCGCGATGGCCAACTGACATACGTCCCACGAAAGTAGCACTTTCCAACAATGCTCGTGCCTCAGCGGGGACGCAGGCTCAACCGAACCACCAACGGCGGCGATCCAGACCACGGCAACTCGAGAGTTGACGCGCGTAGCGGCTGCTGCGATTGGCAACCCGCGCGGCGGCGTTCTTCAGCCAGTCGTTGTTCCTCCAGGTACCGCGCTCGTAGCCGCCCATGCCCGCGTAGTAGGTTAGGTAGAGGGCATGTGCATCGTCCGCAGCAATGTGCAGGCGACGGTGCGAACGGTTCAGGTACCAGCCCACGAAGTCGATGGCATCGGCGAAGTCATCCCGGTCCCGGGACCGATTGCCGGTGTCGCGCAGGTAGTCGGACCACGCCGCGTCCGTGGCTTGGGCAAACCCGTAGGCGGACGACGACCGTTTCCAGGGAATGATCCACAGTAGCCGGCTCCGCGGCGGTCGGGCGTTGGCGACGTAGCTCGACTCCTTGTACATCACCGCCATCATCACGGGGGTGGGGATCTGCCAGCGCTTCTCCGCGGTCTTCGCTGCCCGGTACCATCTTGTTCGCTCCTTGAATATCTCGCACAGATTCTCGGAGTTGGACGGCGGTCGTGACGCGCAACCGGCGAGCATGGCCGCGGCGAGTACGGCAACGAACGTCCAGCGAACACTCTCACGCCGCATCGGTGGCTTTCCCTAGGCTGGCCAGCCGTTGGACGAAGCCTGCCTCGTCCATGATCTCGATGCCCAGCTCTTCCGCCCTGGCCCGCTTGCTTCCGGCACCGGGTCCAGCGACCACCACCGTGGTGTTCTTCGAGACCGACGACGCGACTTTCGCACCCAGGTCGACCAGCGCGGCCTTCGCATTGTTACGCGTCATCGCCTCGAGGGATCCCGTCAGAACCCAGGTTTGGCCGTCCAAGGGGGCGGTCTCAAGCTCCTCGTCCACGACTTCCCAGGCGATCCCGATCTCACCGTGCAGTTCCTCCGCGAGCGCCCGGTTGGTTTCGTCCGCGAAGAAGCCGACGATGCGCGACGCGACAATGGGGCCAACGTCTTCGACTTCCTGCAGGGTCTCCTCGTCGGCCGCGATCAGCGCATCCAGGGTCTTGAACTCCCGTGCCAGCGTCGCCGCCGTGGTCTCGCCCACTTCTCGTATCCCAAGCGCGTGGATGAAACGGGCGAACGTCGTCTGCTTGCTCTCGTCCAATGCCGCAAGGATATTCTCGGCCGACTTCACGCCCATCCGGTCCAGTCCGGCAAGCTTCTCCACCGTCAAACGATAGAGATCTGCGGGACTGCCCACCAAGCCTTCTCCAAGAAGCTGATCGACGAGTTTGTCGCCCAGCCCTTCGATATCAAGGGCTTGGCGAGAGGCGAAATGCCGCAGCCGTTCCTTGCGCTGCGCCCGGCACCGGAGGCCGCCGCTGCACCGGGCGACGACTTCGCCTTCGTCTTTCCGGATGGCCGACCCGCACACGGGGCACTCGCTTGGCATCAGGACCGCGCGGGCGTCCCTTGGCCGTTTCGATTCGATCACCTTCATCACCTGGGGGATGACGTCGCCGGCGCGGTGGATGAGCACGGTGTCGCCGATGCGAAGATCGAGCCTCGACACCTCGTCCATGTTGTGCAGCGTCGCGTTGGATACCGTGACGCCGCCGACGAACACAGGCTCGAGCTTGGCGACCGGCGTGATGGCTCCTGTGCGGCCGACCTGGAAGTCGACGTCCAAGAGCACGGTACTCGCCTCCTCCGAGGGATATTTGTAGGCGATGGCCCAACGCGGCTTGCGGGTCACCTGGCCCAGTCGTGGGCGCAGCGCAAGATCGTCCACCTTGACGACCGCGCCGTCGATGGCGTAGTTCAGACTGTCGCGTTGGGCGAGCAGGGCCTCGACATATTCGCCACAGCCCTTGAGGTTTTCCTGCCGGCTGCCCCGGTGGTTGACAGGCAGACCCCAATCCCCGAGTGCCGCCATCACGTCGGAGTGCCGGCGCGGCTGCCAGTCGCCCGCAGTCTCGGCGCCGCTGTAGCAGAACATGGCCAGAGGCCGCTTCGCCGTCACCGCAGGGTCGAGTTGCCGGAGGCTGCCGGCTGCGCCGTTGCGCGGGTTGACGATGGTTCGTTCCCCGGACTCCAGCGCGCGCCGGTTGAATGCGAGGAAGCCGGTGATGGGCATGTAGACCTCGCCGCGGACTTCCAGTGGCGACGGCGCGTCGTCGGGCAACCGAAAAGGGATCTCGGGGATGGTCCGCACGTTGGGGGTGATGTCCTCGCCGGTTTCGCCGTCGCCGCGTGTGGCCGCCCGCACCAGAACACGGTCGGTGTAGAGCAAGCTGACGGCTACGCCGTCGATCTTCGGCTCGCAGAAATAGCTCAGTTCATCATCCGGGTCGAGGAGTCGCCGGCAGCGCTCCTCCCATGCGGCGAGTTCGTCCGCGTTCGTGCATTTGTCCAAAGACAGCATCGGCGTGTCGTGTCGCACTTCGTCGAACTGGCTCGACGGCGCTGCGCCGACTCGTTGAGTGGGCGAGTCGGGAGTGACAAGCTCGGGGTGCGAGCTCTCGAGGTCCAGAAGCCGGTCGAACAGCGCGTCGTACTCGGCGTCGGAAATCTCCGGGTCGTCGAGGACGAAATAGCGGTGCCGGTGGTAGTCGAGCTCTTCGCGGAGTGCGGCTAGCTCGGTTCGTGGCTCCGACCGATCCATCGTCCGGCCATCATCCGCTCAACCGTCCTACGCTCTCAAGAGCATTCGCCGGTGGTCGCGTATGCGCTGGCGACAGTGCTCGATGGTCTGCGCGCTCATGTCGCTCATGCCTTCGTCCTTCAACTCCGCATCCAGCGCGATCGCGAGATCCTGCGCGATGTCGAGCATGTCCTCGAATGCGGGACCGGGATCCCTGACCTCTCCGAGATTGAGCAACAGCACGACGCCCGGGGTCTCCAGGGCGGCCGGTCGGGAAATGTCGAACGTGCCCGGCTCGACTCCGTTCGCCACCGCGTACCAGGGCCCACCGCAACGCGGGTCCGTCTTCTTGAATACCCGGTCGGCGTCGCACTTCAACCCGTGGCTGACAAACGTCTTGAAGAGCGTCTCGCCATCCAGCTTCCGACCCGGTCTCGCAAACACCCACACGACGATGACTTCGTCGAGCGAGTCCGGGACGTCGGATTCGGACCGGGGCTCTTTTGGCTCCGGCGGGACGAATTCATGGAACTCGGGGCGCATGGACCGGGGTACCGTGGGCTCCGTTCGCTTGCCGGCGATTTCGATTCGACGACCCTTGCGCAGAACCTCCGGGCCGTCGTCGGCCGCGCGTGGCACATCCGTCGTTTCGTCGTTGGGCGTTTCGTCGAGGTTCGACTCCGCGGCGTCCGGGAGAGGGGGCTCTATTTTGCGAGGGGCAAGCCCCTCGCGCTCCCCGGCTGAGGGCTCTTGCATGCGA
>JAPOYW010000231.1 GCA_026706425.1 Gammaproteobacteria bacterium | reverse complement strand
CGCGACTTGCCGTGAACAGAAGACGATATAACCAGGAGACAAATCAATGGCCTACGAAGAAATCCTCCCCGAAACCCAGGGCCGGGTCGGCATCATCCGCCTGAACCGCCCGCGCAAGCTCAACGCCTGGACGTCCACCATGTCCGGCGAGATCATCGACGCGATGACCGCCTGGAATGCCGACGATGGCATCGGCGCCATCGTCCTGACGGGCGAGGGCCGAGCGTTCTGCGCAGGCGCGGATATCGGCAACTTCGCCGAGCGCGTCGAGACCAACCGCCAAGGCCAGGGCGAACAGCTGAGCCGCGGCGGCGCCAACATGACCCACTTCATCCGTCAATCGAAGCCCACCATCGCCGCCATCAACGGCTACGCGGTGGGCGTCGGCCTGACGATGATCCTGCCCTGCGACGTGCGCATCGCGTCCACCAACGCCAATTTGAGCATCCGCTTCATCAAGATGGGGCTGATGCCGGAACTCGGTTCCACCCACCTTCTCGCCCAGCTCGTCGGTCTCGGCAACGCCACGGAGATGTGCCTGACCGGCCGCATGGTGCCCGCCGACGAGGCGATGCGCATTGGCCTAGTGAACGCGGTCACCGAGCCCGACGACTTGATGCCAACGGCCATCGCCAAGGCCGAGGAGATCGCCAACAACCCGACCCGCGCGGTCATGATGATCAAGGAACTGCTGCGCAAGAACCCGATGGAGGACGACCTCGACGCAGTGATGGAACGGGAGGGCCTGCGCGACCAGATCGCCCGACGTCTCCCGGACCACGCCGAGGCCGTCGCCGCATTCCTCGAGAAGCGGGATCCCAACTTCAACCGTTGAGCTTAGGAGCGGCGACTCGATGGCCAAGAAATACATCCTCATCGACTACGAAAACGTCAAGGCCGTCGATCTCGAGCCGATATTCGACAAGCCCTACCACCTGATGGTTTTTGTGGGCGCAAGCCAGTCGAAGATCTCCACCGACTTCGCGATGCAGGTGCAGAATCTCAAAGCCGCCGAGTACGTCCGCATCTCCGGCAACGGGCACAACGCGCTGGACTTCCACATCGCCTACATGATCGGCCGGCTAGCCGAGCGGGAACCCGACGCATCGTTCCACATCGTCTCGAAGGATCGGGGTTTCGATCCGCTGATCACCTACATCAAGGGCAGGAAAACAAAGATCAGCCGGGTCGGCGACCTGTTCGAGATCCCCGCCCTGCGCCTTCCGAAAGCGGTGAGCGATGACGGCATCATCGACGACGTGGTGAGGAACCTCGCCGGGCGCGGCTCGTCGAAGCCCCGCAAGCTGCGGACGCTGGCCAGCACCGTCGGATCCCTGTTCAAGGACGGTTTGAGCGACGACGAGGTGCAATCCGTCATTGCGCGACTTCAGGCGCGCGGCGACATCGTCGTCGACCAGGAAAAGGTCTCGTACAACCTGCGTAGGCGACGCTAGCGCCGCCGTGGCCACCGTTTGGCAATTTCGAACGGGGTGAGCAACAACAGGAAGAACACCAATCCGACGCCAGCGAGTATGGGGATGTAGTAGGGCCACGGCGCGAAGAAGAACGGCGAGGCGGAGTCGGGGGGTTCCTGGAGGAACATGTAGTTGCTGCCGAGGATCGGGTTGACCACGAGCAACACGCAAGTCAGCAGAAAAAGCCACCCGAAAGCCCGGCCCAGCGAGGCGAATGTCGGCCGCATCCCCAATCCCCAGACCGCGAACAGCGCCCCGGCGACAATGCCGCCGTGCGCGATGAAGAACTGGAAGAACCGGTAGTGCGGAAAGACCACCTCCAGCTGGGGCGTCGCCAAGGCGTTCAAGGTCCCGGCGAGCCCCCAGAAGTAGACGATCTCGAAGGTGTAGCGGTTGCGGAAGATCAACGTAACCACCAGCGCAAGCACAGCGATGCCGCAGATGTGCAGGGGAAGGTGCCGCTGCACGAACTGCTCGATCCCCACCTCGGCGAGCCGGTACACCCAATGGACGGCCACGTTGACGAACATCACCGTTGCGAAGGTGATGCAGATGATCGTCGTCGTTCGCTCGCCGCCGCGTCGCGCCGCGATGCGCAGCACGATCGGCACGAGGACCACGAGGCACAACACCGCGATATGCGGCGCACTCAGCGGCTGGAACTGGTTTTCCACCGGAACAACGACTCCCGAGCCGCAGCGATTAGCCGAAATTCTCCAGGTAGACCCCGTAGATGTAGAACGCGCAGAGCGTCGCCATCGCCAGGAATACGCCGACGATGCACCAGGTCACCCAGTTCTTGGGCCGCACCCGGGGGTCCATGCGTTTGCGCTGCATGTAGAGGGTCACGACTGCCTGTATCGGCAGCATGAACGCCCCGAAGGTGGCGCCCACGATCACCATGGCGATCGGCCGTTCAACGAGCATGTAGAGCAGGAAGCTCAGGATCGGCATGCCGATGATGTAGCCCCGGGTCCACTTCAGCCGGGTCTCCAGGTTCTTGCGCGGAAAGAACCCGAAGGTGACCAGAAGATCGGGGAACGAACGGGATCCGGCTCCAAGGCCCGACAGGACCGTGGAGAACAGGATGAAGAACGCGCCGAAGATGAACAACAGCGTCGACCAGTCCCCCAGGGTCAGGGTGAACATGTTGGCGAGAATCTCCACTGTCTCGTCGCGCGTCGGTTCGAGGCCTTGGCTGTGCAGGACGCCAGCCCCGAGGAAATAGAACGACAGCGTCGCGAACGTCAGGATTACCAACGTGACCAAGACATCCACCTGCACGACCCGAACCCATCCCTTCGCCCGGGCCACCCAGCGCGGATGCTCCCGGTCGCCGCCGACGAAACTCGGATAGCCCTTCTCGATGCACCAGTACGTATAGCCGGCGATTTCCCCGGACGCGACGCCGGTTGCCCCGTACATGCCCACCGCCAGGAACAGGAACTCCAAGGGGAAATCGAACTGCAGGCCCGCGACGATGTCCTCGGCGGTCACCTGGAACTCGGTGGTCTGCATCAATGCCGCGCAGACGATGGTGGTGAAACTGAAGCTCATGACCATCACCACCAGGATTTTCTCGATGCGACCGTAGCGGCCCGTCCAAAGCAGCAGCATCACGAGGACCGCCGCGATTCCGGTGGCCACCTTGCCGTCTACCTCCGGAACGGCCGGCACCGCGTCGAGCAACAGGCCAAGCGCCTGGCCAGCACCGCCGATAATCCCGCCCGACGTGACAAGCCCGGGAACGAAACCAAGCAATCCGAACCAGATGGGCCAGGAGACTTCGACCTTGGGCAGCCACCACTCCCCGGGATCGCGTCGCGCCGGCGTTCTCCCCGGCATACGGTTGAGCGTTCTGAGATAGGTGTCGCCGGTCGTGACCACGTAGCGGGCGAGCTCCGCCTGGACCAGGGACTTGATCCAGCACGCAAAGAGCACGAACCAGAGAAGGGTGAAGCCGGCGGCGGCACCGAGCCCGGCGGTGAGCAGAATCTCGCCGGAACCGACGATGGAGCCCGAGACGATGATGCCCGGCCCCAGGTAGCGGAGCCTGCCCATCAATGTCGTGGGCGGCTCGCGGGTGCGACCGGGTTGGATGGTGTAGGGATCGTCGCTCATGTTCGACGCTCGCGGCGTTCTACGTCGGCCCGCACAGGGGCACTGCCCGTCAGTTGGGTGCCGGCGCCGCCATTCCGATATCCGCCGGTGCGAGCCCGAACTCCTCGAGAACCTCCGCCGAGTAGCGAATGCCGCCGGTCACCACCTTCG
>JAPOYW010000368.1 GCA_026706425.1 Gammaproteobacteria bacterium | reverse complement strand
GGGCGATCAGGCGCGCGGCTTCGCGGCAGGAGACATCCGGGGGGCGTTCACGATCGTCCAGCCGCTGGAGTAGCGAACCCCCAGCCGTCTTGCGTTCAGTTTCGATCGTGAGACACCGAAATTGGCGGCACCGACCGTCATCAATGGTCGCACCTCCGTGTAACTCGTGGGTTCTTCGGTGCACACTGGCTCTACCGGCTCGTCTTCGAACCCAACCACCAGCCTGTTCCGCGTAAGGGCGATGGAGGGATCGACACGGAACATGTAACAGCGATCACAATCCTTGATGTGGTCGACTATCACTGAAGGACGGAGGACAGATGATGACGACGACCAACCAATTCCGTCCGGACTACGCGGCTCCAGCCGGATCGATCCTCGAGGAACGCCTCGCGGGCGAGGGCATTTCGCATGCGGAATTCGCGCGGCGATGCGGTCGTTCCCCTAAGCTGATCAGCGAGATCATTTCCGGTAAGGCGCCGCTTGAGCCGGGAACAGCACTGCAGTTCGAAAAAGTGCTTGGCGTGGAGGCCAGCATCTGGCTCGGGATCGAAGCCGAACATCAACTACACCGGGCCCGGAAGGCTGAGGCCGAAAATGCCACTGCCGCTGTGGAATAGATCAAGTCCTTCCCGGTACGGGAGTTGGTGAAGCGAGGTTGCTTTCAGCGCCCGGAATCAAACATCGATGCCGTATCGAAGTTGCTGACGTTCTTTCGTGTGGGTTCGGTCGATGCCTGGACAGCTCGCTACGGTCTCGCCAACGTGGCCTATCGCCACTCTCCGAAATTCAAGAGCAGCGAGTTCGCGCTGGCAACCTGGCTCCGACTCGGTGAGATCGAAGCTGAACGCGAGGAGTGTGCGGACTTTAGCGAGAGCCGGTTCGGGCACGCGATCGGAAAGGTCCGTGGCCTGACGCGTGAGCCGATCGTCGAGGCTTTGCAGCAGACTGCAAAGCTATGCAATGAGGCCGGGGTTGCACTCGTGTTGGTGCAGCCATTGCCGAAGACGGCGCTCAGCGGCGCGGCTTGGTGGCTAACGCCCAGGAAGGCTGTCATTCAACTGACCGCTCGACACAAGTCCGTTGACCATCTCTGGTTCAGCTTCTTCCACGAGGCGGCGCATATCCTTCTGCACAGCAAGAAAGGCGTTTTTTTCGACGAGACCAACGACAACGGCGCCGAGCAAGAACAAGAAGCCAATGAGTGGGCCTCCAGCAATCTTGTTCCCAAATCGGCGTGGAAGCAGTTCGTCGCCACCTCACCACGGAGGGCACACGTCGTTAGAGCGTTCGCGGAGGAGCAAGGCATCGCTCCCGGCATCGTCGTCGGCATGCTGCAACACAAAGGGCTTCTTCCTTGGACGCACCTCAATTTCCTAATAGTTCGGCTGACCTGGAACTCGTAGCTGTCCCGGTTATCGGTACGGCACTCTGAAGTCATCAGTCCGGTCGATCTGCGCCGGCTGCTCCTCTAAGACCTTGACCCGATTGTGACAAACGCAGTGCGCTTCACGGCAGAGTGGGCAGCGTCGAAGGCGTCGCGGCCGGTGGCGGTACGGATCTGCAGAGCGCTGACGGGCACTCCATCAAGGCATCGATCCGGATGCGGTGGCTGCTGCACTAGCACTCCTGCGCGTGTGCGGATCCGCGCCGCCGGCAGACTCGCGGTGACAACCCCAATTTGCGTGTCCGGGACGCTTTCCGGCACGCCCAATCACGCCTGGCGCGCAGCAGCGGTTCCTGCGCGGTTCGGTTCTGGCGGCGGCCAGCCACGGATGCAGCGAAAACAGAAAAAGTTGTCGTGAATTAGCCGGCTAAACGCTAGCTCGTCGCAGTCAGCCACACGTTGAGCAAGAACTCCCGGTTAACCATGAGAGAAGTTTCCGGCTCGACTAGTGCAAAAACTCTCGATGCCGGATGGTGGAGCCGAGGGGAGTTGAACCCCTGACTTCGTGAATGCCATTGAGGCTATCGTGTCCGAGCACCTCTTGGGATATCCTCATTATATTGCTGTTTATATGTCCAATATTAGAGTCCTGCTCTTTCCTATTCCACCGCCGTTCACCTTGTTGGCAAACAATCGGCAAACACTCGAAAACCCTACTCCTGCGCGCGGGTGGCGACACCACGGGGAAGGGTTCTGTCAGCGTGCAGGAACGGAACCGGGTCTTCGTTCATGGGGCGATAACGATGGCACGCAAACGCATCGCTATCGCGCCGACACAGTCTCTAGTGATCGGCCACTAGCCGCCAGGCTGGATGCTGAGGCGAACACCTAAGGAGTTGATGACACGAAGCAGCGTTGACAGGCGCGGATCGCCGTTCTCGGACAGGGCCTTGTACAGTCCTTGGCAAGTGACGTCGGCGTCGTTGGCCAGTTCGCTCATTCCACGTGCACGGGCGAGTGTGGAGAGCGCCTGCTTGATGTAGGTCGCGTCACCCGTCTCGAATGCCGCAGCCAGATACTCGGCCTGCGCCTCGGGAGAGTCCAGATACTCGGCTGCGTCAAAGCGGCTCACCTCAAGGTCGGCTTTGTCGACGGTCATTCCGAAGCTCCTTTGTCATGTTCAGGGCGCGCTCGATGCCGCGCTTCCGCCTACCGGGAACAGCGGCTCCAATGACCGGGACATGCCGTAAAGCGTCTCTTGACGCTTTACGCATTGCCCAGATAGGCTGTGCCATGAAGATTCGAAACGTGGTTCACAGGGGACTTCGCCGGTTCATTCTGGATGATCGCACCACGGCACTCCAGCCCGCGGTCGTGCCGAAGCTGCGTCGCATCCTTTCGTTCCTCCAAGACATGGAGCACGAGGAGGAACTGAGGACGGTTCCGGGCTGGAAGGCGCATCGGCTTGGCGGCGACCGCAAGGGCGTGTGGAGTCTGACGGTGACGAAGAACTGGCGGCTCACGTTCCGAATCGACGAGGCCGAGGGCGAAATTGTCGACCTCGACTACGAGGACTACCACTAGGAGGCCGCGATGGGCACGACACAGGGCATCCGGATGAAGAACCCGGCCCACCCGGGCGGGTTCGTCAAGAGCGAAATCATCGAGGCCGCGGGATTGTCGGTGACCCGGGCCGCAGCAGCGCTGGGCGTCACGCGCCCGGCGTTGTCAGCGCTTCTCAACGAGCGGGCGAGCCTCTCGCCTGAAATGGCGCTCAGGATCGAGAAGGTGTTCGGCGTTTCCATGGACACGCTGTTACGAATGCAGACCAGCTACGACATTGCCCGGGCCCGCATGAGGGAAAGCGACATCGATCTCGTTCCGTTCGAACGGCAGGTTGCCTGAGCCTGCGTCCTGCAACGCGCCAGCACTCGACCCCGCGCCCTGGCCACCAGACATTGGACCTGGCGCGCACGTCGCTGCCGAGATCCTGGTCCGTGGTCGCGCGTACGGGCTCACTCCACCTTCGAGGGCCCTTGCCGCGCGAGCTTCGCGCCGAGGCCCCGGCCCCGAACGATGGCATCGTCGCCGAACCGGTCGCGCAGCGCGTCCAGCACATCGTCGAGGTCCGCGGTGGCCTGCTCATTCAGCCAGGCAGTCGGCAGTCCGTGGCGTCCGGCGATCGTACTGACCGCCGTGCAGGACTGTCGAAGATGTCAAACAGCGTATCCGGCGCCGTGCTGCGATGGACGAGCCAAGGGTCTAGAGGTCGGATTCTTCAATACCGGCCAATTTCATCAGGTGTCCCTGCAGCCCGCGCTTAAGCGGTGCATTCCCGTGCACCGGTACGGAGATTCGGAGG
>JAPOYW010000090.1:2825-3755 GCA_026706425.1 Gammaproteobacteria bacterium | reverse complement strand
GACCTGGGGCCGGACCAGCACCCGCTGCCGAAACCGGGGGAGGGTCAGCGCGCGTTTCATGAATGCCGTCTCGCGACCGCGATAGCCCGGATTGCGCTTGTTGAGCATGGCGCACACGGACACGAAGCGGTCGTAGGGGTTTCGAACGAAGGCGAACTTGAAGTAGTCGCGCCAGACCGTGGGCGGCAATCTCTCCTGCACTTGCCTCAGCATGAGGTGGCCGTGGTTGAACCGGGCCAGTGCCGGCACCGGCAGCCGCACCTGTTCGGTCAGAGACTGCTGCTGCCAGTCGTCCTCGCCTAGGACGGGGCCGAGCGCTGTCCGGATGGCGTGCGTGCCCGTTCTCGGCACGGCGAAAAAGATGAACCGGTGCCGGTGCGAGACGATCACGGACCGGTGAGCCCCATTGTCTCCCGAACCTGGCGATCCAGTTCCCGCTGCCGGGCTACGGCCGCAGGATCGAAATCCACGGTTGCCGGCATGTCCTCGCCGAAGTGCCCGTAGTTGTCGACGCCGCTCACGAGAATCGCCGTGTCGCAGTCATGTTGGGTCTGGCGCATGTGCGTCGCCAGGTACTGGGCATTGAAGCCGATGCGCCGGTCGCTGCTCTCGTTGGGTAGGGACGCATGCAACGTCCAGCCGTGGTGGAAGGATGCATCGCCCGGCGTTAGTTCGCAGAAGACGCCTCCGTCTCGTCGAGGATGCGGATCGGCGACAGGAAACCGTCCCGCGCGAAGCGTTCCCGCCAGTCGCCGGCGGGCTTGCATTCCGACTGCTTCATGGCGATTCACCGCCTCGACGCCAACACCTCGATGATCGCGCCGCGTACGTTGGACACGCAAGCATACCCGGCGGCGATAGAATCACCCGTTCGACTCCGACCCCGACACAAGAAAGACCCTATGGCCGGCACCCTGGATGGCATCCGCG
>JAPOYW010000090.1:0-2815 GCA_026706425.1 Gammaproteobacteria bacterium | reverse complement strand
TCGACCTGACCACCATCTACTCCGGCCCCATCGCCGCCTCGATCCTCGGCGACCAGGGGGCGGATGTCGTCAAGGTCGAATCCCCCGACGGCGACTTCATGCGCTTCGGGGGCGCATCCGAGCACAACGGCGTCGGCGGCGCCTTCGCCATGATGAACCGCAACAAGCGTTCCATCGTCATCGATCTGACGCTCGACGAAGGCCGGGGCGTGTTCGAAACCCTCGTCGAAACCGCCGACGTGGTGATGGAGAACTACCGTCCCGGCGTGATGGAACGTCTAAAGATCGGCTACGAATCCCTCAAGTCCATCAATCCGCGGCTCGTCTTCGCGTCCATCAACGGCGTCGGCCACACCGGACCCTATGCCAAGCGCCGGGTCTACGACGCCATCATCCAGTCGATCTCCGGCATCGGCTCGCTGCAGGCCGATCCCGCGACCGAGCGCCCTCTCCTCATCAACTCGCTGATCTGCGACAAGATCACCTCGATGACCGCGGCCCAGGCCATCGCGTCCGCACTCGTCGCCCGCCAGCGCACCGGTATCGGCCAACGGGTGGACATCTCCATGCTGGACTCGGCGCTGTTCTTCCTGTGGCCGGACAACATGCTGAACTACACCTTCGCCGGCGACGAGAGACCCCACCAGGGCGGCCGCTCGCACGAGCGCATGGTTCACGAAACCCGTGACGGATACATCTGCACCATGCCCGTGCAGCGACGGGAATGGGAGGGATTGTTCCGGGCCCTGGAGCTTCCCAACCTGTTCGAGGACGAGCGTTTCCGCACCCAGGCCGCTCTCGACTCCGGCCTCTTCCGGCGCACCCTGGACGAAGGCTACGCCAACTTCGACACCGACGATCTCGCCGGGCGCCTGGAGCGCCACGAGGTGCCGTTCGCCATCATCAATCCCCGGGACGCCGTGATCGACGATCCCCAGGTGAAGGCCATGGAAGCGCTGCTCGAATTCGAACATCCCGTCGCCGGCCCCATGCGCCAGGCCCGGCCACCCGCCCGGTTCGGCGAGACCCCCTCGGAGATCTTCCGATGTTCCCCCGAACTCGGCGAGCACACCCGCGAGGTGCTCCGGGAAGCGGGTCTTTCGGACGACGCCATAACCGACCTTCGCGCGCGGAAGATCGTGCGCTAAAGTGGGTCAAGCCGCCGGCGTCTTCGAGAATCCCTGCAAGACGACGACGCCGGCGATGATCAGCACCATCCCGACCACCGCCGGCAAGTCCGGGACTTCCTTGTAGTAGACCGCGCCGATCACCGCGATCAGAAAGATCCCCATTCCGGCCCAGATCGCATAGGTGACGCCCACGGGCAGGCTACGCAACACCAGGGTCAGCAGGTAGAAGGAGACGGCGTAGCCGACCACGACGATGATGCTCGGCACCGGCTTGGTGAATTCCGCCGACGCTTTCAGGGCGGTGGTGGCAACCACCTCCGAGGCGATCGCGAGAGAGAGAAAAACGTAGGGCATGGTCGTCCTCCGGGCATGCGTAGTAGACGGGGCGTCGGGGTCACGAGGGATCTGGCCGAAGGTCCTCCAACATCGCGAGGAGCACGGCGACAAACAGGGGCGTCGTGAGGGTAGCCCCGGCAGCGTTGACTAGAACCACGGTCAACCGTACACCGAACCCGCCGTCCGTGGCCGCGATGAGCATCATGCCGGCAGCCCCCGCCAAGGACGCTACCGCGAAGACAATGAAACCCGCCACCGAAAGGACCACGAGCGCTCGCCACCAATTGCCCCGAACCAAGCGCCAGCTCCTTGTCAGGGCCGCGACGGCATCGAGATCCTCGATGGCTACCAGCGGCAGCGCGAGGCACCAGTACACGAACAGGACGACCAACGGAATGGCAGCGACCAGCATGAAGGCCATGCCGACGAGGCCGGCGACCAGGCTGACGAGGGCAGGCTGTACAGCCAAGAGAAACGGAAAGACAGCCGCCGCGGCCAGAAGCAACGCCGTCCCGACAATCAACGCGAAAATTGCAGCGTAGGCCAGAAGGCAGCCCGCCAGCGGCAGAAGCCGCCGCCAGGCCCGCGCGAGCGCAGTCTGCCAACGCAGCGTCCCGCCGTTCGCGACGGCATTCATCTGCACCATCACGCCGAGACACAGGAACATGGCGACCGGCCAAGTGACGGCAAACCCGACGGCCAGATCGCCGAGCGCGCCCAACGTCCTGCCCCGGGCGGCAACCGTGTTCGTCAAGACGCCGCTCGATAGCAGAACCTCCGTCAGGCTGGGGTAGAAGTACGGCAGGCTCCGCACCAAGGCCGAGGCGAACGAGAGCGCTACAACCGAACCGAACGCCGCCTTGAAGAGCGCAATCCCCTGGTCGAGGACGACGCCAACCTCGTGAGGGGCATTCTGCGGGACCATCAACGGATCTCCGTTGCAAGCGGCGAGTGTACGCGCGTTGCCACCGTGGGAACGGGTTCGTCCCCTCTTCACATAGGCAACGCCCGAGATTGCTTGATCTCCCCGAGGCTGAAGCTCGACTCGACATGCCGGACCCCGGGGTATTTGAGAATCTCCTGCATCACCAGCTCCGAGAAGTGTTCGATGTCCCGGGCGAGCACCTTCATGATGTAGTCGTGGCCGCCACTCATGGCATGGCACTCGACGATATGGGGTTCCGCTGCAACCCGGGCGTGGAAGTCGTCCGCACGGTCCGCCGGCTGCTTGTCCATGTCGACCAGCACGAAGGCGGTGACCGTGAACCCGAGCGTCCGCCGGTCGACTTCGGCCGAGTATCGCGTGATTACTCCGGCCCGTTCGAGTTTCTTGACCCGTCGAAAACACG
>JAPOYW010000587.1 GCA_026706425.1 Gammaproteobacteria bacterium | reverse complement strand
GGCAAAACGCACCACCTTGTCCTCGATGGAGGGGCAGTACCGCGGGCCCACCCCTTCGATCACGCCGGTGAACATGGGTGAACGATCGAGACCCGTCCGAATGATGTCGTGCGTGCGCGCATTGGTATGGGTGATATGGCACGGTACCTGGCACGGATGGACGTCCGGGGTCGACAACATCGACATGGTCGGACGCGGTTCCTCGCTCGACTGGATCTCCATGACGGCAAAATCCACGGTGCGCCCGTCGATGCGCGGCGGCGTGCCCGTCTTCAGGCGGTCCACGCGCAACGGCAAGGCGCGCAGGCGCTCCGCAAGCGCGTTGGACGGCGCATCGCCGGCACGGCCGCCGGGTTGATTCCGAAGCCCCACATGAATCCGACCGCCGAGAAAGGTGCCCGTGGTCAGGACGACGCGGCGCGCCTCGAAACGCAGCCCCATCTGCGTGTGGACGCCCTGAACCCGATCGCCTTCGATGTCGAGGTCGACGACCGACTGCTGGAATACCGCGAGGTTGTCGCAGCTTGCAACGGCGGCACGGATCGCGTTCCGGTACAGCACCCGGTCTGCCTGGGCCCGGGTGGCCCGCACCGCCGGTCCCTTGCGCGAATTCAGGGTGCGGAACTGGATGCCGGCCTGATCGGTCGCCAGTGCCATTGCGCCGCCCAGCGCATCGATCTCCCGCACCAGGTGCGATTTCCCGATGCCGCCGATGGCCGGGTTGCAGGACATCTGGCCGATGGTCTCGATACTTTGCGTTAGCAAGAGGGTGTTCGCGCCCACCCGAGCCGAGGCCAGCGCAGCCTCGGTGCCGGCGTGGCCGCCACCGATCACGATTACGTCGTACTGCTGCGGATGGTCCATTGTTCTTAGATCGACGAGAAGCGGTCGCGGATTATACGCCCGCCGATGCTATTTCCCGATGCAGAAGCTGCTGAATATCTCGCCCAGAAGATCGTCGACGGTTGTGGTACCGACAATGTCGCCAAGATGGGCCTGAACCCGACGCAGTTCCTCGGCGGCCAAGTCCCCGAAGCCTTCCCCGAGGCGTTCGCGGGCAGCTACACAGTGTTCCGACGCCCCACGAAGCCCGTCGAGGTGACGCTTGCGCGCCAAGTAGGCGCCCTCCCCAGGGGCAACGCCGGCAATCTTGACGATCACCCTGCGCAAGGCATCGACGCCATCCCCGTTGAGTGCCGAGATCCGGACCACCTCCCCCCCGTCACCCGGTTCCTCGCCCGTGAGGTCGACCTTGTTGCGGATCCGGATCCGCTTCGGTGCCATACCGAATAGGGATTCCGCGTCCGTCGCAAACCCGGGCGGTACGGCCATCGCGTCCTCCACGGCGAGCACCAGATCCGCTTGGGCGATCGCCGTCCGAGCCCTCTCGACCCCGATCGTTTCAACCCGGTCGCCCCCGGCCCGCAGTCCCGCCGTGTCCGTCAGCCGCATCGGTACACCTTCGATCTCGATGTCGGCCCGCAACAGATCCCGCGTCGTTCCCGGCACGTCCGTAACGATGGCGCGATTCTCGGCAAGAAGCCGGTTCAATAGGCTCGACTTGCCCGCGTTCGGCGGGCCGGCAATCACCACGTCGAGGCCTTCGCGCAAGGCTTCGCCCCGGCGCGACTCGACGGCCAGGTGTTCGATGCGCGATTCGATCACCTGCAGTTTCTCGACGGCGTCCGACTCGGCCAGGAAATCGATCTCTTCTTCCGCAAAGTCGATGGCCGCTTCGAGGTAGACGCGCAGATCGAGCACTGCCCGGTCGATTTCGGTCACCCGGGCGGAAAACTTGCCCTCGAGCGAACGCATCGCGGCCCGGGCAGCGCGCTTTGACGCACTGTCGATCAGGTCGGCCACGGCTTCCGCCTGGGCAAGATCGATCTTGTCGTTTAGAAACGCCCGTTCGGTGAACTCGCCGGGTCGGGCAATCCTCGCCCCCAGCTCGCAGGCCCGTTCCAGCAGCCTGTCCATCACCACGGGGCCCCCATGGCCCTGGAGTTCGACGACGTCTTCCCCCGTCATCGATTGAGGCGCAGGAAAGTAGATGACAATACCCCGGTCGATGGCGGCGCCCTCAGCGTCCAAGAAGTCCGCCAACGCCGCCTGTCGGGGTGCCGGGACGTGGCCCACGATGCCTCGCAACAGGACGCCGAGGCCCATCCCGGACGCCCGCACGATGCCGATGCCGCCGCGGCCCGGGGGCGTCGCGATCGCGGCAATCGTTTCGCGGGCGACGGCCCCTAGCGCCACAAAACCCGTCGCCTGCAGGGCACCGCGTTTCGCCCCAGCCCAAGCCGCCCCAGGAGACCGTTGGAAGTGCCGCTGCGGCGGCAAATCCAACGCCCTCCTAGGTCGACGCCTTCTCGATCTTGCGGGTGATGTACCACTGCTGCAGAAGCGACAGCAGGTTGTTGACCAGCCAGTAGAGTACCAACCCCGCTGGGAAGAAAACGAAAAGGGCCGTGAATACGATTGGCATGGCCTTCATGACCTTTGCCTGCATCGGATCCGGCGGCGGCGGGTTCAGAAGCTGCATCACGTAGAACGACACACCGTATAGCAGCGGCAGGACGAAGAACGGGTCCATGGCCGCCAAGTCCTTGATCCACAACACAAAAGGTGCTTGTCGAAGTTCAACGCTTTCGATCAGCACCCAATAGAGCGCCAGGAACACCGGCATTTGGACCAGAAGCGGCAGACAGCCGCCCAAGGGGTTCGCCCCTTCCTTCTTGTAGAGCGCCATCATCTTCTGGGAGAGTTCCTGGCGGTTGTCGGAGTAGCGCTCCTGGAGCCGTTTCACCTGCGGCATGACCTTCTTCATCTTCGCCATGGAACGGTAGCTGGCCGATGCGAGCGGGTAGAGCAGCAACTTGACGCAGAAGGTCAGCAGGATGATCGCCACCCCCCAATTGCCCACCACCGAGTGGATGGCATCGAGGACATGGAACAACGGCACGGACATCCACCAGAGGAATCCGTAGTCCACGGTCAGGTTCAGGTGCGGCGCGATCTCCTCCAGACGGCGTTGGTCCTTGGGGCCGGCATAGAGCCGGGCGCCGACACTGGCCCGTTGGTCCGCCGGCACCACGAATCGGGGACCCACGAACCCCACCGCATAGTTCCCGTCACTTAGTCTGCGACCGTAGTAAGCGTTCGCTTCACCCGGTGTACCGACCCACGCGCTAACGAAGTAGTGCTGCAACACCGCAGCCCAGCCCCCGTCTGCCTCCACCCGGAAGGTACCGTCATCGAGATCCTCGAAATCGATCTTGTGGTAGCGGTCCTCCGGCGTCGTGAACGCCGCCCCCACGTAGGGCCGCGGACCGAACGGCACGCCCGAGTCTTCGGGTCTCGACGCATCGCGCTTCAATTGCGCGAACACCTGGGCTTCGAAGGGTTCGGCCGACCGGTTGTCGACATCCTGGTCCACGTCAACGAGATAGTCGTCAGCGCGGAACGTGTAGCGCTTGGTCAGGGCGACGTCATCCGACTCATGGCGCAACTCCACTTCGAGTTCGCCTTCCTCGAGGACGTACTCGTCGGCCCGGGTTGCGTAAACAGGCCGGCCATTCCTGTCCGTGCCGTCTGCGCCGATCAGCCCGCTCTGGGCGACGTAGACATGATCGTACCGCCTATCCAAGAGCGTGACGCTCGCCTCGCTGCCCACGGACTTGGGGAACTTGGGCAGCGCCAACTTCACGATGTCGCCGCCGTGGCGATCTATCCATACATCGTGGACGGGTGTGCGTACGC
>JAPOYW010000545.1 GCA_026706425.1 Gammaproteobacteria bacterium | reverse complement strand
GCCTGAGTCGATGTTGTTGCGGCTTCGGGATGCTGTCGCGTCGACAATCGGATTGCTCGAGCGCGCCCAAACTGAACCCTCAATCCCCCGATGAGGGGAAGGCTTAGTTTGGGAATACAAGGACACACGCGACGCCGGTCCTGGTGCTGCGCTACGACCCGCTCGCCCACCGCGACTGGGCGACCAGGAAGTGGCGCGGCGGTGGTTCGAGGCGTTCCCGCCGACCGAGCGGGGCGCCGTCGTCGAGGAGCTCAAGCCCGAACGCCGCGAGCTCATGCTGGGCGACCCGAACGCGTGGCGCGCGCCCGCCTCACGCTGGGATCGATGTCGCACTTCATGAAGCACCTCAAGCAGCCCGTCGCGAGGCGCGCGAACCTGGAGGACGACTGCACGGGCCACTTCTTCGAGCAGCGCTTCTACTCGGGCGCGCTCTTGACCGAGGAGGCGCCGGTCGCCGCCATGGCGTACGTGGACCTCAACCCGGTGCGGGCGGAGCTGGCGAAGCGCATCGAGGCGATCCGCGACACGTCCATCTGCGACCGCCTGCTCGAGAACAGCGCCGAGGCGCTGGAGGACTACCTGCGGCCGGTGCTGTCCGGCCTCGACCGCCCGGTCGCGCAAGCCGGTGCGTCGCCGAATGTCGTCGCCGCAGTCGAACCGTCCGTCGCCGCGCCGACAGCGACGTCCGTCCCGCGCGAAGCCTCGGCCGGACCCCGGCCTGACAGCGACGGCGCGGGGCCAGACCCGGAACATTCGGGCGACGAGGATACCGAGGCCGCTGACGCGGAGCCCGCCGAGACGTCTCCGGAGCCCGAGGTGGACCCCGGGACCCGTCCCGGCGGCCGTCCAGGCTGCCACGCCCCCACGTCACGCTGGCGCAGTACATCGAACTCGTCCGCGCCATGGCCGGGGCGGAGAACGCGCCTTCCGGCAACACCGCGGACAGGGTCGGGCGGTGGCTGGCGCGGACGAAGGCCCTCCACAAGCGGCAGCGCGCGTACGGCAGCGAGTCCGCACTGCGGCGCTGGATCGCCGACCGAGCCCTGCAGCTTCGGGAGACCCCCCTGCCCGCCTGACGCCAGGGCGCGGGCGGGGCCACCCCCCTCTTCGACCGGCACCTTCCGAGACCACCCGGTCCGACCCTCAAATCCACACCTGTCCCGTCCTTGACGGCTCACCCGGACGCGGCGCGTCGTCGGCCCCGGCACTCGCCCGGCATGGCGAGCCCCTTCCGACACCGCCTTGCGCGGGTTTCTGCGGGGCGTGGGTACGGGATCGCTGTTGTCCGGGAGTCCAACTAGTGTAGGACGGAAATCGCGTGTGTCCGGGACTCCTATCCCGATCGCCGACGACATCCTTCGCTCCCGTTCCGGCGCCTGCGAAGGCGATGTCAACCTGCGGTCGGCGGGCCAGCCCGAACAGCCGTGCCCATTCCAATCACCCGGTGTCCGCCCAAGCCCGAGTGGTGGAGACAGCAGTCCTTCAACCGCGTGCGATCACCAACGCGTACGTTTCCCATCTCCCGCGAGCCGCCCGTGCCCCTTCGGCCGGCCCCGTGTAGGACAGATTCGCGTGTGTCCCCAAATCCTTCCTTTGTTGGTTATAAGGTCCCCAAGGCAGAGGGAGAGCCTGCCAGCGGCGGGATGCGAGTCGCGCCCAATCTGCGGGCGATCTCACGGAGCTCGGGTGCCTGGGTGGGCACGGGGGAGCCGGGGTAGTACTTTAGTTGTTGTTCCGGGTTCGCCTCGGGCACCGGCAGCACGTCTAGCCAAGCGAGCACGCCGGGCGGAACCCTTGAACACAGGGAGTACCCCCACACCAGTTGGGCGAACCCCCGATTTTCGATTTCGGCCAGGCGATGGTGTTCCTCCAGATCGCCGGTCTGGATGATCCGGGGTCTCATCAGGTTGCGCACGCCCTTTTTCCACCTGTCCCAGGCCCCCCTTCCGAGGACGTTGACGCAGCTATGCTGCAACTGGGCGAACCGGATCAGCGCCTCCGCTGCGCACGCCTCGTACAGGTCCGGCCGCTTCTCTCCGGGCGGAACGCGGCACTGGGGATCGTCCAGCGCCGCGACCACCGTCCGGCGCGTTCCCTCCGGATCGCGAAGCGACGAGCGCCAGACCGGATAGCTGCCCAATTCCATCATCGCCGCATCGCATTCGCCGCTCACCTCGGTCCAGGAGTCGAGGGTGGGCGGCCACGGACAATCCCGCTCGACTCTCTCCCACCCTGAAACGACCGGGACGGCGGCGGCGGGGACGGGCGGCGCGGTGCGCGGCGGTTGGCGCAAGCTAGCCGCGCTGGCTTGCGCGGTTCCGTCGGGCGGAGACGCATGGCGCGGCAGGTCCGCCGCCGGCCCGCCGCCGACCGCGGAGTCCGGGCCGGACGCCGCCGGGGGAAACAACAACACCGCTGCCGCGGCCAGCAGCAGCCCCAGCAGCACGGCTGCGGAAAGCCACCTCACCATTGGCCGCTGCCTAGACACTCGGCGGCGGGCTTCATGTGCGCAAGTTGTATTTCACCAAGTGCTCGTATAAACGTGAACTCCTCGTATTCCTCCTTTGTGAACGGACGGAGGTCGTATTCCCCATACTCCTCCATTTCAGCTTCGATGCCCGGTTGCTCCCACGCGTTCGACCCCCCGTACTCTACTACGTCCCGGACGTGAATCAGCTCGTCGTGGATCATTAAATTGGCAGCGTCCGTCACCGACATACTGGCACCGGGGGCTGAAGCGACCATGTTGCCGTAGTTGAATTCGATGCCTACTATCGACGACCCGCTGATGTAGGTGGTTCCCAGAACCGGCTCCCCTTTGGCGTTCTTCAGATTGTTGTTCCACCTGATGTACGGAACATGATCCCAGTAGGAGGCAGGAATGCTGCCCGGCGGCAGGCAGTCCTTGATCTTGCCCATGTATTCGCCGGCGGGCTTGGGGACGCACTTCCAAACGCTCAGGTCGAAGTCGAAGGTATTGCCCCATTCCGGGCAGCCCGCGTCCGGCGGTGCGGGCTTGCAGTGGAAGGTGTCGTTGCTATCGTCGTACGCCTTCACCTTGCCGCCCCCGCACACGCAGCTGGCGTCCGCCTTCGTCCCGCACGTCGGCGCATTCTGACGGGAATCCCTGATCACATGGGTGATGGGGTCCCACGGCAACCTGTAGACTCTGTTCAGCCACGACTGTATGAACCCGGGACATTCGTTGATCCGGGTGACCTTGGTGCCGTCCGGGCACCGGAGTCTATTGTTGCCGAGCACGATGATCGTTTCGATTTCGGCTTCATCCCCGCCGTAATCCGGTGCTTCCTCACCGGGCGGTACGGGCGGGCCCTGCGCGAACGCGCCGACTGCCGAAGCAAGCCCGACCGCCAACACGGCCCTCCCCAGTAGTTGTCTGTGTCCCATGAATATACCCTCCAAAGCGACAGAAAGTTCAAACGAAACCCGGCCCCCTCGCCCGGCACCGGGCTGTTTTTGTTTAACCCGCGTTATCCGAACCCAAGAAGGAGAAACACCCATGCCATCCACCATCGTTCCTCTCGAAGCGGCACCCTTGAACGCCGCAGCCTTCCTCTTCGCGTTGGGCCCCCGCCGCGTCGTCGTCGGTCTCGTCCGGCTGCTCGCCGACCGGATCGAGAACGGCGGCTGGCGCCGCCGCCGATCGACATCGACCTCGCGATCCGGCGGCTGCCCGAGACGGCCTTTGCGGCCAAGACGCGCAGGGTCTACGCCGGCGTGCTCCGCGCCCTGAACGAGTGGC
>JAPOYW010000373.1 GCA_026706425.1 Gammaproteobacteria bacterium | reverse complement strand
CGCCGCGGGAGGTTTCGAAGCGCTCCACCTTACCCAAGCCGAGATGGCACCCCTCTTGGGGATGAACCCTTCCGACTACCGCAGTTGGGAACTGCGCACCCACCGTGTCAGCGGCCTCGTAGCGGCGCTGCTTCTGGTGATCCGTAAAGAACCCGCGGCCGTCAAGCGCGCTTTGCCGATTTGTAGCCGTGCCCAAACCGACCTTCGCTTGGTTGCCCGGTGATGACATGGCGTATCCCCAGCGTAAGCGGGACTGGCCAGCGATAAAGCGGTGCGGACTACCAGAGATCGTAGTTGTTGCGAGCTACGCCTCATACCTCAACGGTCTCGAAAACGCCACGCGTCTCAAGGGAATCGATATCGACCCGGCTACCGGTACCGTTGCTGACATTCCCGCAGTCGTGCTTGGCCATGGCGTCTGCTAGCCGACGACCGACCCATTCTGCAACCGTTGGCGTCACCGCGTTCCCGACTGCGTGATACCGGAGACTGTCGATTCGTTTCGCCTCGTTTTCCTTGATCGGGTTCGGAAGTGTCCAATTCGCAGGAAAGCCCTGTACGAGTTCGACTTCGTTCGGCGTGAATCGCCTAACGCGCCCGTCGGGATACCATACGTAGTTTCGCGACCAGTCCGTGCCGGTGTGTCGCGCCGACTCTGCGTAGATGCAGTGAGCGATGCTCTTTACGAGGGGACCGTTGCCAGGATCTCCAATGATCGTCTGAAAGAGGGAGGGAGATTTCTTCCCATCTGATCCACCCTTCTTAGTATTCCAACTGCCGCATTCGGGCTCAAGAAGTACTTCTGCGGGATCTCCCCGGTCTTTATGCATGGCAACAATGTAGACGCGACGGCGCTGCTGGGGGACTCCGAAGTCTTTGCTGTTAAGCACACGCCAGCCGATACGGTACCCGAGTTCGTCCAGCGCCTTGAGTACGATTGCGAAGTCTCGTCCTCCGTGGCTAGACAGAAGGCCGTGCACGTTCTCGAGGACAATGGCTCCTGGACTGCATCCTCGAACGAGGCGCACAAACTCGTGAAAGAGTCCAGATTGCCTTCCCCGAAGCCCAGATCGCGGCCCCATTCGCGCCAGCGAGAGATCTTGGCAGGGGAAGCCTGCCGCCCAGACATCCGTTTCTGGGATTTCCGCATCATCAAGCTTCCTTATGTCATGGTGGATGGGCAGATCCGGCCAATGCTGGCTGAGAATCGTACGGCAGAACGGGTTGATCTCGCAGTGGAAGCAGATCTCGAACCCCGCCCGTTCAAGACCGAGGTCCAGCCCTCCGATGCCGGAGAAGAATGACGCCACCGTGAAGGGCAGTTGGACCTCCTTTCCCAACGGCCTAACTACATGGTAATTTATACAGCTATGGCGGGAGAGTCAATCAACTTGTCGGCGGGACTCTCGTGGTAACCCGTGTCGGAGGACGCTGCGCGGTAAACGGCATCACATGACGACATGCTCAGTCAGGTGGCGATCATCGGGCGGACGCGGCGAGTTTGAATTCGTCCCCGCAGACTCGCTTCTTGATCGCGAGATCAGTGTCGACTTCGAGGCGCTCAGCCTGCGCATCCCCGCCGAAGTCCAAGGTGCTCGTGCGGAAGGCAAGCCACGGTTGCGCAAACACGACTCCAACAACCGCGACAAACTGCACCTGCCCCAGCTGGTCATGGCCGTAGCCGGACTGCCGGAGCCGGCCCGGGAAGACAAAGGTACCCCTATCCAGTTCCCTTTGGAGAACAAGCAGTTCGTCATGGACGAGATGGACTTCGAAATCGTGGAGGACGATGGCATGTCCGTCGTTTTGGCTCCGCTTCGTGTCTCGATCCTGCATACCCACTTCCAAGTTCAACTCACGGATCGCTTGGACGCGATCGCGCGCGATTGGGACGAGATGGAGCGCATTGCAGATCACGATTGCCACCTTGCGCGAGCCATCCGAGCCCATCGCGAGCGAATCGGTCAGGGAATCAACTCCCGAGCAATCCGAGTGGCCGCTGATCGAGTGATCGAGCTGAAATCGGACCTCTTCGGACTCACCAACGCGGGCTCCGCAACAACGCTCATTGAGACTTCGGCACGGCCAGAGGTTGACGCCGAGGAGGAAATCAAGGGCATCGAAGGTCGTCTGCTTGTCCGAATGCATGTGTACCGGGAGCGCGACCGAAAGTTCGCACGGATGGTCCGCAAGCACTACAGGGCCGAAGCCGGTGGCCAGCTTGTGTGCCATGCCTGTGGCACCGTGCCGGTACGGAGGTATGGGCCCACGGGCGAGAGCTGCATCGAGGTCCACCACAAGATACCGATTGAGCAACTCCAGCCTGACAGCGTGTCCCTCGTCGGCGACATGGCCTTGCTTTGTGCAAGCTGCCATCGTGTAGTCCACTCTGCTGTGCCGTGCCTTACGGTCGAAAACGTCAATGAGCTTGTCGCGACACATTTGGTCACGCCAACGGCCTAGACTCCCCTACCCCCAACGACCGCCACGCTACAAGACACACCCGCAGTGAGTCTAATCTCGGCTTGCTACGGGACAACACGGTTCGCCCAGCACTCCATGACTGACCGCCGTTTCTAGCATGTGCGGCGCTGGGTCTGCCCATCGGAGTCGCGCCACCGCCGTTTCGATGCTCGCCGCGACACACTGCTATGCTCCTTCGACATTCGCTTCAACTTGCAGACCGCATGACCCCCACGTTCGACGACTACGAGCCCGCCATACGCTCCCTACCATCAGACGCCACGCTTGCGGACGTGGCCAACGATCGTTTCTTGTTGGCTCGCGATGGTCTCCTGGAAGCTTTCTACGCGCCGCTCCATGGTGTCACCTCCACGGCGGACGTAGTCATCATCGGTCTTACGCCCGGAAGGTCGCAAATGGTTCGGGCCTTCTGCGAGGCCAAGAAACTGCTCCACGAAGGCTGGCGCCCGCCGCTCCTCTTCGGTGAGGTGAGGCGGCGGATGGCTTTTGCAGGCCCGATGCGAACGAACCTAGTTCACATGCTGGACAAGATCGGCCTCGCCGACCACTTGGGTCTGCAAACCACCGCCAAGCTGTTCGATTCCGCCTCAGCTCAACTCCATTCGACGTCGGTCCTGCGCTACCCCGTTCTCAAAGACGGTGCCGACTACAAGGGCTCGCCCAAGGTCAGTGCCTCGCAGTTGCTGACCGGAATGGCGCAGGCCAACCTGACCGTGGAACTCGAGCGGCTCGATAACGCCTTCGTCATCCCATTGGGTCGCGCCGTCGAGGACGCCCTCGCGCATCTGGGCTTCCGCCGGTCGACCCGAATACTATGGGGATTCCCGCACCCGTCCGGCGGAAACGGGCACAGGGTCAAGCAGTTCAACCGGGAGTACCGCTCGCTGCGCAGGGTGGTGCGGGCATGGTAGACGCCCGTCGTCTGAAGCCCACCGTCGCGCATGTCGGGGCAGAAACCACCCCCGACATGTACGCATTTGTCTAGCTGACAGCATCCCTTGAGCCGCTCCGCGATTTTCTTTGCTTGCCAATGGACAGACCCCGAGCCATCCACAGGGGAGCGCATCTAACGGTATACCATTCACGGCGACCCATGGCCGGTCAGCGTTTCGGATTTACTGCCGTCCCCTGCACAGGTGATCGCTGCCTATCACATCATGAACCTTTAGGGACGCTGATCTGTATGTTGGCAGGGCAATCGCATTTGAAATCACTTGACCTGCTGGGCGGCTCGCACCATGTCGAGGAGGAAGTCGTCGTCCCATCCGGCGCGCTTGATCTTGCCGC
>JAPOYW010000463.1:2856-3774 GCA_026706425.1 Gammaproteobacteria bacterium | reverse complement strand
TAGTCCAGACCGGGAACAAGCTTCGACAGCTCATGGAAATCGCCGATGCCGGCCTGGTCCAGCTGATCCTGCGAAAACGCCGACACCGAGATCGGGATCTCGTAGATGTTCTCTTCGCGCTTCCGCGCGGTAACGACGATCTCCTCAAGCGACAGTTCCTGCGCCGAGACGCTTTGCACGACGGGCACCGCCATCAAGGCCATGACTGACGCGGCAACGAGATTTCGCAAATTCATAGGTGTCCCCCAAAAAGACATGAAAAGAACCGGATAGACCCCCTCACCCGGCTACGCGCAACGAATAATACACGGCGCTCAGGCCTTTGTCAGAAAGCCCACCACCGCGTCGGCCCATTCCTCGGGCATCTGATCGACGATGTCGATGCCGCCGCCTTCAAGTTCCACGTAGGCGAAGTCGGGGCGCATCTCCGCAGCCAGCTTCGCGTTTTCGTAAATCTGGTCGCCCGTGTTGGTCAGGATCATCGTGGGTACCAAGAGCTCCATGAGAGCTGCATTGTGGTCGTAGATGAACGCCGCGTGGTGGCCCGTCCAGAACGGCGCGTATCCCTGGAAGCGCTCCACCGTGTAGCGGGTGATGAGCTTCGGATCGGGAGTTCCTCCGCCGTCCACGTACATGCGGTAGCGTCCGGCAAAGGCGTCCTGCATATGGCTGCCGTCGGCCTGGTGGACAAAGTTGATCTCGCCTTCCTCGACGAACTTGAGAAAGTTGCTTCGTTCTTCCTCGCCCATCGGCAAGGGCCCGTTGATGATGAGCTTGTTCACTCGTTCCGGAAAGAGGATGGCCACTTCCGTCGCCACCATGCCCCCGGTGTGGTGACCGAGCACGTCAGCCCTTTCGATGCCGAGCAGGTCGAGCACGGCGGGCACCGCCTCGGCCCAGTCACTGACCGTGGGCACG
>JAPOYW010000463.1:0-2784 GCA_026706425.1 Gammaproteobacteria bacterium | reverse complement strand
CTCGGCCCAGTCACTGACCGTGGGCACGAAGGGCGTGGGGTCCGATTCCCCGAAGCCGGGCGAATCGACGCCGATGGCCCGAATCCCGCGGCGCGCCAGAGGTTCGTACACGTTCTCGAACTGGCGCGAGGTCTGGGGCGCCTGTGGACACAGGATCAGGGGTCTGCCTTCGCCAGTGTCGCGGAAGTGAACCTGCCCGAACGGTCCGTCCGCGTAGCCGCGTCGGGGCACATAGGGCACTGCCATGGGCCCGGACCTCACCGCATAGGGATTGCCCTCCGCCCGCGTTTCGACGGCGCCGGCGCGGGCCGCGGACATCACTGCAATCGCGGCCCCCGTGTACTTCAGTGTGTCTCTGCGCGTGGTTGTCATGGCGTGCTCCTCCGGTGGGGGAACGGATCATATCAGCCGGCTTACAGAGACCTTCTGACCAGCAGCCCGACGGTGCGCGGCCGATTGACCCGGAAGCCCAGCCGCGCGCGGCCGCCCCGTTCGCGATCGAACGAGAGCGCCGCCTTCTCGTCGGTCACGTTGTCGACGTAAAGAGCGGCCTCCCAGTCGCCCCTGACGATCCCGAAACGCAGCGCGATCAGCGTGTAGGCGTCGAGCTCCAGATCCAGTTCCGTTACTTCCATGCCGGTCGCGCCACCGTAGGCCAGTCCGGAAACGAACCGACCGGCGCCGGCCACCTGGTCGCCGGGTTGCGTGATGCGGTCGCCGACGTGCTGCACGCTCGCGAAAACGGACAGCTCGCTGCCGCCCAACAGGTCCACCGGCACCGTGTAGCTCATCGTCGCCGCGAACTGGATCTCCGGCACGGAAGCCAGCCGGTTGCCATCGGCGACGCCGCCGAGCACCCCACCCTCTTCCGCCAGGACTGTGGAGTCGAACTCGGACCGGACCAGGCTGCCGGCGAAACCGATATCCAGACCCTGGACCGGCGTAAGGGCCAATTCGATTTCCATCCCCGTGGCGTGGGCCTGCTCGACGTTGAAGGAGATGCGCGAGGAACAGGAGCCGGCATCCAGAGTCGCCTGCAGGTTGTCGATCTCCGCGTGATATACCGCGGCGTTCAGCCGCACGCCGTTGCCCCACTCGGACTTGAGTCCCGTCTCGTAGTTCCAGATGGTCTCGTCGTCATAGACCTGGAAACCGCCGAAGTTCGCCAGGTCCGACCCGGTGCACAGGCTTGCGTTCAGGGGATCGTTGACACCGCCCGGACGAAATCCGCGCGCGGCCTGCGCGTTCCACGTCACCTGTTCGTTGAACCGGAAACTGGCCAGCAGCCGGGGGCTGAAGCCGCTGGCCTCGGTGCTGTCCGTCTGCAGGTCGCTGTTGGAGAAAAGCCCGCCGGAGTGGAACCTGCGCTCCTCCCGCCAGTCGTACCAGCGCCCTCCGAGCGTCAAATCGAAGCGCTCGGTCAATGCATAAGTCGCCTCGCCGAACACGGCAACCTGCGAGATGTCGTACGGGAGGTCGGAGTTGTAGGGACTGTCGTCAAGCGGGTAGCCGTTCATGGAGCCGGCGGAGGCGCCCGCCCCGAGCGCGGCATCCACCACCGCGTCATATCCGGGCGTCGGGAGACGCTGCGCGTAGTCTCTCTGGAGGTCCGAGTAGAACACGCCGATCAGCCATTGCAACCGCGACCCGTTTGCCGAGGCCAGATGAATCTCCTGCGTGAACTGGTCGAGTTCCGTCGTGTCCCGGAGGTTGGACGGTATCGCCACATGTTCATGAGGGAACCCGAGAGACACCGTGACGCTGCCAACGAGGGCCGACGCATCGCGGCTTGCGAGCAGCTCGCGGCGCATGAAACTCGATACGGAGGTCAGATCGAAACTGTCCAAGCCCGCACTCAGCTTGAAGTCGAACAGAGTGGTTTCGTCTTCGAACTCCTCGCCGAGCAGCAGATATTGCTCCCGTTCGCCGAGCCGGATGGCCGGCCGGGTCGTCGTGTAGGGGTTGGCGAACAGGTTGAAGACCTCCTCCCGGTTGAAACCATCGGCCTCGACTCGCTGGTGGATAAGTCTGGGCAGGACCGAGACCCGGTCGTTCACATCCCACAGCAACGAAAGGCGAACACCGGTTCTATTGCCCGTATTGACGTCGTCGTCCCGCGCCCCGTTCTCAGACAGGGCATCGACGTAGCCGCCGTACTCCGTCGTGTAGCCCACCAGTCGCAGCGCACTGGAACCGGAGATCGCCACGTTGGCCATGCCCTTCAGGTGCCACCCCGAATCGCCGCCGGCGATCGAGTTGAGTTCGGCTTCCACGATTCCATAGTCGCGTTCCGGCTCGGGCCGGTTGGTGATGTAGCGGACCGTGCCTCCCACCGATCCGGCGCCATAGAGCGTTCCCTGCGGACCCCTCAATACCTCGACCCGGTTCAGGTCGAACAGGTCGAAGTCGGGCGTGAACAAAGAAAGCGAAACCACCGAGTCATCCATGTAGATGCCGACCTGCTCCTTGACCCCCGGCTGGTCGCGAACGATCTGCCCGGCGGACACGCCGCGCATGGCCACCTGGCTCTGGCCCGGCCCCAGGTTCTGAACGCTCATGCCGGCGAAGCCGAGCGCCAGGTCTTCGATGCCCCTGGCGCCGGCGCGCGCGATCTCTTCCCCCGTCTTTGCCGCCACCGAAAAGGGCACGTCCTGAATCCGCGCGCTGCGTTTCGTGGCCGTAACCACGATCTCCTCGATCACGCCCTCGTCAGGGCCCCCAGATTGCGCCTGGGAAAACACATACGCGAGCGCGAGAGACGCGAAAGTGAGTATTCGGAAGGAG
>JAPOYW010000343.1 GCA_026706425.1 Gammaproteobacteria bacterium | reverse complement strand
CGCCCTCGCGGGTGAGCAGTTCCACCGTGCCCATCTCGCGCATGTACATGCGCACGGGATCGGTGGTTCGACCGGCTTCGGTCTCGACCGCGGCGAGAGCCGCCGCAGCCTCTTCGGCAGCCAGTTCGTCCGCCGTGTTGTCGCCCGCGTTCAAGAGTTCATCGGCATCCGGAGCGGCCTCGGCCGACTCGTAGACCGTGATGCCCATGTCGTTGATCATGCTGATGATGTCTTCGATCTGCTCGGAGTCGCTGATGTCGTCGGGCAGGTGGTCGTTGACCTCCGAGTAGGTCAGGAACCCCTGTTCCTTGCCCTTGGCAATCAGTTCTTTCAGGCGGGACTGCTGCTGTTCCGTTTCTGTGGCCATATCACCTCGTGGGTTGGATGGTTTGGATCGGCCGGAACCGGCCTCAAGCGAACGAAAAAACGGCAATCGGGAACCTGGGGTCATTGCTGAGGGTGGCCTGCAGGCGCTGAACCGCGCCCTTGCCGCTCGCGAACGTTTCGACGGAGACGCGGTTCCAGGTCGTGCACAAGCGCTTCCATGCGCAATAGGGTCTCCTCTTCCGCCAGGGCAGCCTAATCGTCGTAGCCGGCCCGGCCCACGAAACAACCTATCAGTGTGCCCGTGTTCATCCCCGGCTCTTCGACCAGGTGTCTTACCACGTCGGCCAGCAGGCTCAGGTCGGCGGGGTCCGCGAGGCCTGCCCGAACCGTCGGATCCATACCATCGATCAGTTGTGGGTATTGGACTACGTACTTGAGCAATGGTTTATTCCCGATCGTGAGCCCCTGTGTCGCTCGGGAGGTTTCAGCGCGGCGTCGCCCATGGTTCGGTTCGAGCGTCGCGCGCGCCGACCGGGCGATCGCGGTCGCATCCAAGCCTGCTCGAGCGGCGAGGTCGTTGACGAGAACATCCTGCAACGCACCCTGGGGCAGGCGGCGAATGTGAGGCGCCGCGAGCTCGGCAAGCAGCGCGCGTCCGTCGGCCTGGTCGAGGTCGAGCCCTTGGCGCAGGTGATCGAGGAAGTACTCGCCGACCGGCACGGCGTCGTCCAGCAGGGCGCGGAAGTGTTCCTGCCCCTGATCGCGGATTATCGTGTCGGGGTCTTCACCCTCCGGCAGGAAAACGAACTTCAACTGACGCGTTTCGGACAATGCCGGGAAGGCCGCATCGACCGCCTTCCACGCCGCGCCGCGGCCCGCATCGTCGCCGTCGAAGCAGCACACGACAAGGTTGACATGGCGGTATAGCGTCTCGAAGTGGGACTGTCCGATCGCGGTGCCGAGGGTAGCCACGGCGTTGGCGACCCCGTGCTGCGCCAACGCGACGACGTCCATGTAGCCCTCCACGACAACCACGCTCTGCAGGCCCCGCTGGGCGCGTCGTGCCTCGTAGAGGCCGTAGAGTTCCCGTCCCTTGCGGAACACCTCCGTTTCAGGGGAATTGATGTACTTCGGTTGCCCGTCCCCGTAAACACGTCCGCCGAAACCGATCACCCGCCCCCGCGTGTTCCGGATGGGGAAAACGATGCGTTCGCGGAACCGGTCGTAGGTCCTGCTGCCACCCTCCTGGCGCACGAGCAAACCCGCGTCGACGAGTTTCTGTTCGCGGTAGGACGCGAGCGCGGTCTTCAACCGGTCCCATCCCTCCGGTGCCAGGCCGATGCCGAAGTCCCGGGCGACTTCTCCCGAGAGACCGCGCTCTCTCAGGTAGGCCACCGCCGCCGTCCCCTCGCCACCGCGAAGCCAGCGCTGGAACTCCCGCGCAGCGGCCCCGAGCACGTCGTAGAGTTCGGTATCCGGCTTGGGTCCGCGAAACGCCTCCCGGGGAACCTCCATGCCTACCATGGACGCCAGCGTCTCGATGGCTTCGGGGAACGTCTGGTTGTCGAAGTCCATCAGGAACCGGATCGCCGTGCCGTGGGCTTCGCATCCGAAGCAATGGAAGGTCTGGCGATCCTCGTTGACGTTGAACGACGGCGTTTTCTCGTCGTGGAACGGGCACAGCCCCTTGTGGTTTCGTCCGGACTTCCTGAGTTGGACGCAGGGTCCAATCACGTCGACGATGTCGACCCGGCCTAGCAGGTCGTTGATGAACGATTCAGGGATCCGGCCTGCCATTGCCGGCAAGCATAGACCCTTCGACGATACGGCGCGAGCGCGTTTGCGGTGGTGCCCGCGCGGTCGACGCTGGGGTCAGTCCGTTAGCGCAGCCCGGACCATTCGGCTTACTTCACCCAGGTCGGCACGACCGGTCAGTTCACCCCTCAAGGCGCCCATGACCTTGCCCATGTCCCGCATGCCACTTGCGCCGGTGGCCTTGATCGCCGCCGCGACCGCCTCTTCAATCTCGTCAGCCGCCAATGCCCCGGGCAGGAATTCCTCGATCACTTCGATCTCGAACCGCTCGATGGCGGCGAGATCCTCCCGCCCGGCTGTCTCGAACTGACCCTGCGAGTCCCGACGCTGCTTGACCATCCGCGCCAGGACACCGACAACGTCGGCATCCGCGAGTGTCTTGCGACCATCGATCGCAGCCTGCTTGAGTTCGGCATTGACGAGACGCAACGCCTTGACGCGTTCCCTGTCGCGGGCTCGCATGGCGTCCTTGGTTGCTGTTTCGATGCGGTCTCGCAGATCGCTCATGGAACAACCGTCCGACTGGTGGGCGTCGGCGACTCCGAGTGCGCGGGCCCGACGCGTCGCCCGCACGTAGTCGCCTTCCTAGACTAGAAGGCTTTTTCGAAACGCCGCGCTTCGCGTTGAAGCTTCTTGATGTGACGTTTCACCGCGGCAGCGGCCTTGCGCTTGCGAACGGCGGTCGGCTTTTCGTAGTAGGTGCGACGACGAACCTCCGACAACACACCGGCCTTCTCGCAAGACCGCTTGAAGCGTCGCAACGCGACGTCGAAAGGTTCGTTTTCTCTGACTTTGACGGATGGCATGGATGGCCCGTTGCAAACCGGACGCGAATTCTACTCATCGCGCCCGAGGTTGCCAACCGAACCCGGCGCCGCACCGCGAGTGCAGCCAGCGCGACACACGCGACGCAGACAGGGTTGAGTGGAGCGATCGTTGGGACTAGGCTCGACCCATGCTCGGACTGTTGAAATCGATCGTTAGCGGTTCGGTCGCCGCCGTCGTCTCCTCCGTGCCGTTGATCATCGCGCTCGAGATCGCCCATCTGATCGTTTCGATCGCAGCGTCCTAGGTCCGGGGCCGGTTCCAGATTCCCGGATGCTCGTTCTCGGTATTGAGACTTCCTGCGACGAAACCGGCGTTGCCTTGTACGACACGGCGGGCGGTTTGCTCGCCCAGTCCATCTACAGCCAGGTGGAACTGCATGCCCGCTACGGGGGCGTGGTGCCCGAACTGGCCTCGCGGGACCACATTCGCAAGATCGTGCCGCTAACCACGCAACTACTGGACGGAGCCGGTCGTTCCACCGACGATCTCGACGGCATTGCCTACACGGCGGGGCCCGGGCTGATCGGCGCGCTCATGGTGGGTGCCACGTTCGGACGGGCTCTGGCGTACGGGCTCGACATTCCCGCCATCGGTGTCCACCACCTGGAGGCACATCTGCTCGCGCCGCTGATCGAGGGTGCCCACACCTCGCCACCCGGTTTGCCGTTCGCCGCGCTGCTGGTGTCCGGCGGGCATACGCAGATATTCCGGGTCCACGGCATCGGATCCTACGAACTGCTCGGCGAGAGCCTCGACGACGCCGCCGGCGAGGCGTTCGACAAGGCGGCCAAGATGCTCGGCCTCGGC
>JAPOYW010000565.1 GCA_026706425.1 Gammaproteobacteria bacterium | reverse complement strand
CGAGAAGATCGCGCTGGAGGACGAGTACTTCATCGAGCGCCGCCTCTATCCCAACGTAGACTTCTATTCGGGCATCACGTTGAAGGCCGTCGGCATACCCACGGAGATGTTCACCGTGATCTTCACCACCGGGCGCACCCCCGGCTGGATCGCCCACTGGCGGGAGATGGTGAGCGAGCCGTACAAGATCGGCCGGCCCCGCCAACTCTACCTCGGCCAAACGAAACGGGACTACGTGCCGATCGACCACAGGCCGTAGCGACGGCGCGCCCTGCGGGCGCGATCGAGAATGCTGACGCATTCTCGTGGCATGCAACCGACAATGTCCGGCTCGGGCGGGGGCGCGCCTTCCGGGCGCGATAGCCCCGCCACTACGCGCGCAGCAGGCGATAGTGCTCGGGAACCGGCGTTCCCGTGGCCAAGGCGTTCTTGAGATCGCGCACGTGCCGGCACATGCCGCGGTAGATGAACCCCTTGCAGTCGCAGTTGATGTCGGCCCCCTCCACCTCGACGCGGTGTTGCGCCCTGGGATCCGACGCGCTGGCAATGGCGTAGACGACCCGTTCCGGTCCCGCGAGCGCTTGGGCAAGGGCCCGGATCGCGCGCTCGGAAACCGGCGCAAGCTCCCGACGCGCCCTGCGGGACATGGATGCCGTGTTCTCCGCTAGGTAGCGCTCGCTCGCCTCGCGCAGCAGATCCTCTATGGCCGTCGCATCGAGGTCCCCGCTGCCGGACCGCGCGGTTTCGTCGAGATACGCCGTCATGCGCCGTAGTTCGGTCACGACGTCGGATTCAATGGCATCCCCCAGGGCTTTCCCCTCCACGACGTCGTCGACGATGCGTGCCTTCGTCTCGAGTATGGCGCGGACGAACTCCTCCAACGTGTCGCGCGCAATCATGTAGGTGACGTTGACGGTCCCGGTCTGGCCGATCCGGTGGGTTCGATCCTCCGCCTGCCAATGGTTGGCCGGTACCCAATCCAGGTCGTTGAACACCACCTGTCTCGCCGCCGTCAGGTTGATGCCGACACCGGCGGCATGGATCTGGCCGATCAGGACGCGGATCGAGTCGTCGTTCTGAAACCGGTCCACGATGCCCTGCCGCCTGGCCGTGGGCACCTCCCCCGTGATGGTCACGGCCTGTTCGCCCAACGCCCTTTCGAAACGGCGCGTGGCATGGGTGAAACAGGAGAACAGCAGGACCTTCTCCCCCTGGTCGATCGCGCCCCTGACGTAGTCGAGGGTCTGGGGAACCTTCGCCACCGCCAGGCGCCGGCGCGCACCGGAGAACATCGCGATGCCGAGACGTCGGCCGCGTCCGTCGCGGTCGCCGGAAAGGAAACGACCCACCGCGTCGTTCAGGCGTTCGCGCACTTCGGCGTCGACGTCGACCTCGATCCACGTCCGCTGCTTCGCGGGGAGGTTCAGCACCTCGTCCTTGTTGCGGCGCAGCATGATGCCCTGCAACTGCACGGACAGTTCGGCGACGTTGCTCGCCCCTGCCGTCACCCAGTAGCCGTAGTCGTTCTTGTGTCCGTCGCAGTAGCGCTTGGCGAACGCAAGAAAGCTGTGCCCGAGGGCATGTCCCACGAGCTGCAGCAGCGGAAAGAGATCCCGGGGCCGGTTGGTGAGCGGCGTCCCCGTCAGCACATGCACCACCGGATCGATGTCCCGGTCCACGACCAAACGCCTCGCCAGCCGGCTACGCTGCGCGCGGTGGTTCTTGAGATAGTGGCCCTCGTCGAAGACGATGCCCGTGAACCGGTGCTCGAGCAGCGCTTCAATGTCGCGCTTCAAGAGATCGTAGTTGATCACCATCCAGCCTCCGAACCCGGGCGCCGGCGGCGGCTCGGGGCCTACCACACATGTCTCGACGTCGCCGAGCGCAAGGTGGATCTCGCGCACCCAGTTGTGTTTGACAGACGCCGGGCACACGACGAGCCACGGGCCCCTGGGTTCGGCCTCGACCATGGCGATCGCGGACTGGCGTGTCTTGCCGAGGCCCATGTCGTCGGCCAGGATCGAGCGGCGACGCCCGAGCAGGAAGCCGACGCCTTCTACCTGGTGCGGGTACAGGTCGCGCGCGATCTCGCGTGCTCGGCTTGTCGCGGCATCCGGATCCACGATATTGGCCCGTATGCTCGAGGCGGGACGCGCGACGACCTCAACCAGGCCGCATCGGCCCGGTCAGCGAAACCGGCGCGGTCGAACGGCTCGGCCGCGCCGGACGCTTCCTAATCCCCGAACGAGCGCCTCGCCGAGATCCCGAAGATTCGGGGTTCCGTCACGAAGTAGTTGCGGAAGAATCCCGACGTGTCGGAGGTCAGGTACTTGCCGGTGACGTTTTCGTCGTCGAGAACGTTGCGCATCCAGAACTTCGCCGACCACCCCTCCCGCTCGTAGATCAGGGACATGTTGTGCTGCATCCAGCTGTCGATCTCGTCGCCGATCGTGTTGAACTCCCGGGCGTACGAATCGCTCTGCCAGTACGCGTCCCAACGGGCGATCAGGCTCCCGGCGCCGATCTGGAACGTGTACGCCAAGCCAAGACGCAGGGTGTGCTCCGGCGCGTTCGGCAAGGTGTTGCCGTCGAGATCCACCGGCACGCCTTCCAAGGTCTCCACACCCATCGCATTGAGGAAACGCCGCGAGAAGTAGGTCGGAATGGACACGCCCGCCGAATTGGCCGGGTACGACACGGATGTCTGCGTCGTCCCGTTGCGGATGTCCAACGCGGCGCCTGCTCCCAAGGCCGCCGCGACCACCGCCGCCGTGAGCTGCGACTCCCGGGCCACGTAGTTGACCCCGGTCGTCGAACCGGGATCGATGTCCTTCAGGGTGACGTACTCCGGATTCCCGGCCGTGCGTTCGATGGGGTCGATGGACTGGGAGCCATCCACCGAGGAGCTAAGGTACCCGTAGGCGAAGTCGACTGCCAGCGCCGGCATCGCCTCCGGACGCCAGGTGCCTTCCACCTCCAGGCCCATGATGCCCGCGTCGATGTTCTCGTTGATCGAGGTGTTGTTGCGGATCCGCGTCGCCTGCAAACCGGTGTAGTCGTAGATGAATGCCGCGGCGTTCAACACCAGACGACCGTCCAGGCGAGTCGTCTTCGCGCCGACCTCCAGGGCATTGACCTCTTCGGCTTCGAACGTGAACGGCGTCGAGTCCTGGAACTGGGGCGGGATGGGCGGGTTGAAGCCACCGGGCTTGTAGCCCCGGCTGTAGAACCCGTAGAGCATCGTGTTGTCGTCCAGTTGATAGTCGAAGCCCAACCGGCCGCTGACCTCCCGCCAGCTAGACGCGGTGGGGCTGCCGGTGACGAAACGAGTCTCGCCGAATGCCGGCGCCGGGCCCACGGCCGACGCTATGGCACGCAGGCCCTGGCCCGCCGCCTGGAGGCCGGGATCCGCACCGATCGCGAGAGGATTCCCCGATAGCAGTGCCAACACGGAGTTCTGCACGACCGGCGGCAAACCCAGTTGGCCGAGGACGACCGGTACGAGCTGAGGCGGCAATTGACCCGTCGCGACCAGTTGCCCGATCGACTGCGCCGCGCCGAGCGCCACGATGCCGCCGACGGCAGCGGGCCCATGCGTCGCCCAGGTGCCTGTAGCGCCGTGGAACTCCAGGATTCTCAAGGACCCTGCACTCAGGGAGGTCAACGTGCCACCGGCCATGGCGACCATTTCGCCAAGTATGCCGTTGCGGATCCAAATGGGATCCGTGCCGAACAGGTTGCCGAGTGCGGCGTTGGCGTCCGACGAGTTGAACAGCACGCTGGT
>JAPOYW010000191.1:30677-32776 GCA_026706425.1 Gammaproteobacteria bacterium | reverse complement strand
CCCGCAACGACCGGGCCACGGCGCTTTCAAACGGCGACACGGGCATCGTGGTGGACGACGGCGGCGGTCGACGAGTCTGGTTTCCGGACCTCAAGCGCCCCGACGGCGAGCGATTCGAAGTGTCGCCCGCCCGCTTGCCGGAACACGACAGCTTCTTCGCCCTGACGGTGCATCGCGCCCAGGGCTCGGAGTACGACAAGGTCGCCTTCGTTCCGGGGCCCGCCGAGTCGCGCGTGGCGACCCGGGAGTTGTTCTACACGGCGGTGACGCGCGCGCGTGACAGGGTCGTCGTCTACGGCACCGAAGACGGCGTGACGGAAGCGGTGGCTCGCTCCACGAAGCGAGTCGGCGGACTGGCATCCCGGCTGGCTTCGTAGGAAAACCTGGCATCGTCCGGGACGGGACAAGCCCGGGTCGGTGTTGCGGGCACTTGCCCGTGAATAGGGTGCTGTGTAGTGTCCATGACCCCCATCGCACCCTAGTGTGGAACGTGCGCCCGCGACTCGCCCACATCGTCTTGCTGGGACTATTCGCCGCAGGCCTTGCACTGCAGTCGCTTCACTTGGGGCACGACATCTTCGTCGAAGAGCACGCCGAGTGCGAGTGCGTGGCCATCGACCGGCAGGAAGGTGCCTTTCACCTGCTGTCGACTGCCTTCGACGCATCGGGAATGGTGGTCGCGGCGTCGACGTCGACTGTCGACGCCCCCACCCGGGATCCCGACATCCACTACGGAGCGCGCGCCCCACCGAGCGCTTGAGCGCAGCGTCGATCCCTGGAGCGACGAATGCGCCATCGTTTTTCGTGCCAGGGCCCAATCATTGTGACTTCGCCGTGGAAACGGAGAAGCGTGCCCTTGGCGGTGTTCCTCGGGCGTCGCCCCTGATGTCGACGCTCATGTGCATAGGATAGTGAAGATGATTTACCGAACTCAGCGAGTCGGCACCTCAGGTGTGACTCGCGCAGCCCTCTCAGCCCTGTTCGCTGTGCTGGCCCTTGCGTCGGCACGAACAGCGTTGTCGGAAGCGTCCGATGACGGTGCGAACGGAGGCGAACAGGATCAGGGCATCGACGAGGTGGTGGTTCACGGCCACCCGCTCGGCGGTGCCGTCTCGCAATCGACGGACATTCTCGACGGCGAGGAACTCGATCAGGCGGCGCGTCAGTCCATCGGAGAGACGCTCGCCCAAACCCCGGGCGTGCATTCGGCATCCTTCGGCCCCGCCGTAGGCCACCCGGTGATCCACGGCCTGACCGGCACCCGCGTGCTGGTGCTCGAAAACCACACCTCGTCGATGGATGTTTCGTCAAGCGGTTCCGACCACAGCATCACGGTCGAACCGTTCCTCGCTGATCGCATCGAGGTCATCAAGGGCTCTGGCACCCTGTTGTACGGGTCGGGCGCCATGGGCGGCGCGGTGGACGTCCACACCCGGCGCATACCCACGGAGGTGCCGGAAGATGGGCTGTCGGGACGCGTCCTCATTCGCGGCGACAACGGCTCCGACGCCCGCCACGCCGGCTTCCGCCTGGACGGCGGCGGCGGCGGATGGGCGTGGCACCTGGACGGCTACTCGGGCGAGAACAGCGATTTGGCGATTCCCGGCTATGCGGCTCTCGATCCCCACCACGACGAGGAGGAGGAACACCACGACGAGGAAGAGGACGAGGATCACCACGAGGAGGACGAGCACGAGGAGCCGGTAAAGGGCGTCTTGGAGAACAGCTTCGGCGACCGCTCCGGCGGAGCCTTCGGGACCGCATACCACGGCGAACGCGGTCACTTCGGGGTTGCGGTCGCCGTTCGCGATTGGACCTACGGTATTGTCGGCGAACACGCCCATGGTGTGGAGGAGCATCACGAAGACGAGCACGAGCATGAAGAAGAGGAAGCGGAGCACGAAGACGAGCATGACGAGCACGGAGAGGAGAGTGCCGTAATCGCCCTCGAGCAGACCAGGTTCATGTCCGAGTTCGGCTTGCGCGACCCGTTTCCCGGTTTCACGGCGTTCGAGGGCAACTTCGTGGTCAGCGACTACGAACACAGCGAAACCGAGGGAGAGGGCGAGGTCGCCAGCTACTTCGGCAACGAGGCATGG
>JAPOYW010000191.1:0-30667 GCA_026706425.1 Gammaproteobacteria bacterium | reverse complement strand
GGCAGCTGCGTGGCGTGATGGAGGCCGAACCACGGGGTGCCTGGGAGTCGGCCGTCGGCATCCAGTTCGGCGGCAGCGACTTCGTGTTCGGGAGTGAGGGCGAGTTCGAGCCCGTCGAATCCAGCCACTGGGCGATCTTCGGGGTGGCCCATGCCGAGATGGACGAATTCAAGCTGGAAACGGGTGCCCGGCTCGAATCCGTCGAGCATGTCGACCACGACGGACAGAGCTTGGACTTCCTGGCAACGAGCCTTTCGGTCGGGGTGGCGGTTCCGGTCGAGCAATGGGAGTTCACGGCACGCCTGGACCGGTCGATGCGTGCGCCCGAAGGCGAGGAACTGTTCGCGGCCGGCGTCCATCTCGCAATCGGCGGATTCCAGATGGGCAGCGCGGACCTCGACGAGGAGCAGTCGTTGAACCTCTCGGTGGGTGCCGTGTACCGGAGCGAGGGACTGGAACTGAAGCTCACGGGCTACCGGTACGGTTTCGACAACTTCATCTACCAGCGCGAGACCGACGACCACGACGACCACGACGACGACGAGGACCACCACGACGACGAGGACCACCACGACGACGAGGACCACCACGACGAATTGCCCGTGTTCCAGTGGTCTCAGACCGAGGCGACGCTTCTCGGCTTCGATGTCGAGGCGCGCTTCGAACTGCTTACCGAAACACAAGCGTCGGCGGATCTGGTGCTGGGGTACGACTGGGTGACTACCGATGTCGACGATCCCCACGAGAGTCATCTGCCGCGCATTCCGCCGCAACGGCTGTGGATTGCCGCAGAGGCCGCTTGGAAGGACCTATGGGGTCGCGTAGCCTATACGCACTACTCCGACCAGGACGAGGTGACGAGCCATGAGACGCCGACCGCCGGCTACGGCAACCTCGACATCGAGGGCGAGTACGCGACCCGGCTAGGGGAAGCCGCGCTGGTGTTCTTTGTGGCGGGACGCAACCTCGGCGACGAGGAGCAGCGACAGCATTCTTCCTTCGTCAAGGACGAGGCACCGCTAGCGGGTCGCCGCGTGGAGGCAGGTGTCAGGATCCGGTTCTAGGAGACTGGGCGCGGGCAGTCGTCGACCGGCACGCGAAGCGAAGGGTTGTTCGGGTTCGGGTAGGGTGTCCACCTGGTTCTGGGAGGCAAGATGGCGAAGGAGTTCCTGCAGATCTTGACGGCTGCGGCGCTGGCGTTCGCAGCGCCGGCACTCGGGGCGGACGACGGAAAATCGGACGACGGGAAGTCGGACGCGGCGCTCGCCCAGGTGGCGATCAACGTGGCGGATCTGGGCCGGTCGGAGAAGTACTACCGCGACGTGCTCGGCTTCACCCGGGTCTGGCAGTACCCGCCGGATTCGGAGGCTCCGATCGAGATCGGGTTGGCGGCACCGGGCGGTGGCGCGGGCCTGGTGCTCGCGCGTCTCAACGACGACCCGCTGCCCGAGGGTAAGGGCAGGTACGGCCGGATCATCGTCGACACCGCGAACGCCGAGGGGCTGGCGGCGAAGGCCGAGGCTGCGGGTTCGAAGCCCCGGTTCGTCACGATTCCCGGCGACAACCCGCCGACCATCGTGTTCTTCCGCGATCCGGATGGCTACGAGATCGAACTGTACCAGGCGCCGTCACCATGAGGGTCCGCAAGGTCGCGCATTAGCCGAATCACCGCGTCGGTCTCCTCGGGGCGCGCGTAGTTCGCCCGCTCGAAGCCGCAAAGCTCGCAGCGGTGCGTGAGCCGCCAGCGGCCGTGATTTGCATTGACGGAGACAGGGCGCATCAGGCCACCGCAGGCGGCGGTCCGGTCGCCCGGTTGGATGTCGACGTGCTTGCTGGTGAGGCACCTGGAACAGTGGTTCGTGTAGCCATCGCCGACGTTGAACGCTCCGCAGCGTTCGCAGGTGAAGTCTTCGACGCGCCGCTGGAAACGACGGGATGGTGTCGGAGATTCGATCATCGCGCGGATTATCGCTCTCGGCAGCGGTAAGCGCGATGGGCGCTTCGGCGGGGGCTGGCTTCTTCGCCGCTTGATCGAATCTATAATCGTCGGACGCGGCCGGCAGCTGCGCGTGTGTTTTGGGAGGATGATGCCGACATCTACGTTTGAACCCGTTCTGGTGGGCGTCGCCCAGCTTGAGCAGCGCGATGCCGACCCCGTCGCAGGGACGGGCAAGGAACCCCTCGAGTTGATGATCGATGCGGTGCGTGCCGCAGCCGAGGATGCGGGTGCGCCAGGCCTTTTGGCGTCGGCGGATGCCGTGCGGGTTACCCGCGGCATGTGGCCCTACGGGGATCCGGCCAAGGCGGTCGCAGAAGCCCTGGGCTGTCCAGCCGCGGAGACCGGCGTGTCGATGTGGGGTGGCGATGCAGTGCAGTTGGTGCTGACCGAGAGCGCGCTGGACATACAGAGCGGCGCGCACCAGATCGTCGTACTGGTCGGTGCCGAGTGCGGCCGCACCCAGGCCAAGGCGAGACGGGCTGGCATCGACCTGCAGTGGTGTGCGGCACCGGGGAGTCCGGACCGCACGTTCGGCGAGGAGCTCAAGATGCGCACCCGGGCGGAAGCGGTCCGCGGCGTATCCCAGCCGATCCAGATGTATCCCATCTTCGAGAACGCCATTCGCCATGCCCGCGGCGAGACGCTCGAGGGGCATATTCGCCGGGTCTCCGAACTGTGGGCGGGGTTCAGCCGGATCGCGGCCGGCAATCCGCACGCGTGGATTCGGGAGAGAGCGACCGCGGAGGAGATTCGCACGCCGAGCGAGACCAACCGCCCGGTGTCCTTCCCCTACACCAAGCTGATGAACTCGAACAGCAATGTCGACCAGGCGGCGGCACTGATCCTGTGTTCGACGGCCGTGGCCCGGCGTCTCGGAATTGCTGAAGACAGGTGGGTGTACCCGTGGGCTGCCACCGCCGCTCACGACACCTACGCGGTATCGAACCGCGACAATCTCCACTCGTCGCCGGGCATACGCATCGCGGGCGGCCGTGCGCTGGAACTGGCGGACCGCGACGTCGAGGATGTTGCCCACGTGGATCTCTACAGCTGTTTTCCGTCGGCGGTGCAGGTGGCCGCGGCGGAACTGGGCTTGGGCGAGGAACGACCCTTGACCGTGACCGGCGGCCTCACCTTCGGCGGCGGACCGCTCAACAACTACGTCATGCACGCCATTGCGCAGATGGCGGACGTGCTCCGCGACGGTCCCGGCGATGTCGGCCTGGTAAGTAGCAACGGCGGGTTCATCACCAAGCACGCCTTCGGCATCTACTCCACCGCACCGCCAGCCAAGCCATTCCGTTACGAAGTGCCCCAGGATCGGGTGGACGCCATGCCGACCCGGGAAGCGGTTCCGGCATTCGACGGCCCGGTGGAGATCGAGTCCTACACCGTGATGTACGGATCCAACGGCCCCTCCGCGGCACTCGCCGCGTGCCTCTTAGGCGATGGCCGGAGAGCTTGGGGCAATACCGACGATCCGGAAACAATGCACGCGATGGTGAACGAGGAGTTCTGCGGCCGTACGGCACGACTTCGCGAGCGGGGTACGATCGAGTTCTAAGACGGCCAAGCCCCGCAGGCTGCTAGAACTCCCACACGAGCAGGGCCTGTACCGTATTCTCGTCGGTGGCGCCGTCGCCGAGCTTGTTCATCCAGAACTGGTACTCGATCCCGACGGCAAGGCGATCGTTCAGGTGCCATTGCAGCTGGGGCTGCGCGAGGATCCAGGACTCGACGTTGCCGCCGAGTTCATCGGTGCGCTCGCCGACGTACTCGATGTGACCTTCGATGCTGAAGTCCGCTTCGCCGATCTCGAAAGGTCGGGCGAAGTTGAAGTCGACGAGGACGGTGTTGTCCTCCGCCGGCGCCCCGCCGGAAGAGAGTCCTTCGCTGTCGTCGATGAGCGCTGCAATGTCCAGGTTCGCGAACGCGAAGCCCTGGAGGTCAAGAGCTAGCCGGATGCCGGCAACATACTTGCGCACCAGAGCAGAGCAATGAAGAATCTTTCGAGCCGCGCTTGGTACGGCTGAAAGCGAAGTGGTGGCCCCATCGCCGAGATCATGCCACTCGGAGACCCTTGTCGACGATCTCTGCGGTGTCGGTCGACAACTCGTGATCCCGCAGCCATTCGAGAACGCCGCGCATGGCTTGGGCCCGCGGCGGGTTGTGCCGGCGCCAGACGATCAGGGTCCTCGCAAGCCGGGCGGCCACATTGGGGTTGAACGCGTCGATCTCGGCAACCGTTTGGGCGAACCAGCGATAGCCTTCGTCGCCGTCGTGGAAGTTGCGCGGATTGCCGTTCGCGAACGCGGCCACCAATGCCCGAACCTTGGTCGGGTTCTTCAGATTGAATGCGGCGTGGTCTTGCAGTGCGCGAACCCGGTTCAGCCCGCCGGGCAGGGGATTCTGGGCTTGCACGGTGAACCAGACGTCAACCACCAGCGCTTCGGTCGACCACGCCCGGTAGAACGCCTCCAGGTGTTGTGATTTTTCCTGCTCGTCGAGCGACTCTAGGCCGACCAGACCGCGTAGTGCGGCAGCTCGGTCGGTGAGATTGTCGGCGTCGGTCAGCACCGACGCGACGAGGTCGCGGGCGCCACCCGGGTCGGTGCGGTCGAGATGGTTCAAGGCGTAGCGCAGTGCTTGGTGCTTGAGCCGGCGACGCGCGATGTCCGGGAGTTCCGGCTTGTACTCTCCGGTCGAGTTCGCTTCGACGAGCGCGAGCCAGTCGACGGCGTCCGCAATCCGTTCGGTCATGGCCTCCCGGGCCCGAACGATCGCGAGAATGTCCGTTTCCGGCGCGAGTTCCAGCAGCCAGGACTCGTTGGGCAACGCGAGGCTGGCGGCGATCAGTGCCTTGGCTTGGCCGTCGTCCGGGACGAGTTGTGCCGCATCGGCAAGCGCGCGCACCATTGCCAGCGCTTCGTCGGTCGCATCCTCGTTGTCGGAAAGGGTCGCCAGGACCGCGTTGCCGAGCAGTGTCTGCGCCGCATCCCAGCGCGAGAACACGTCGGTGTCGTGGAGGGCGAGTCGGCGCAAGGCGCCCGGCCGGCGAGCATAGTCGACTTTGACCGGTGCCGAAAAGCCGCGCAACAGGCTGATCTCGGCCTCGGGCGGGAAACCGCGAAACGAGATGGCCGTTTCCTGCTCGTCGAGGCGAACCACCAGCGTGCCGTCGGCGTTTGGGTTGTCGACTTCGGCAGTGGCCTCGCAACCGACATCGAAACCGTTGGCCGTTCCTTCCGCGCCCAACGCGTCTTGTCCGCCGCTGACCAGGCCCAGCGCCAGCGGAACGGGCAACGGCTGCTTGGTCGGCTGGCCCGGCGTGGGATCGCAGGACTGCCGAACGACGAGATCCAGCGTTTCGCCGTCGCGTCGTTCGCGCACGCTGAGGGTGGGTGTCCCCGCTTGGGCGTACCAGCGCCGGAACAAGGACAGGTCTAGCCCCGAGGCATCCTCCATCGCCTTGACGAAGTTCTCGATGGTGACGGCGGCACCATCGTGGCGGTCGAAGTAAGTGTCGCAGCCGGCCCGGAACCGATCCGGGCCGAGCAGGGCGGCGATCATGCGCACGACCTCGGCGCCTTTCTCGTACACCGTGCGCGTGTAGAAGTTCGAGATCTCGACGTAGCTGTCCGGGCGAACCGGGTGGGCAAGCGGTCCGGCGTCTTCGACGAACTGTTCGTTGCGCAGGAGTTCCACGTCCTTGATCCGACACAGCGCGGGCCAGTTCATGTCGGCGGAGAACTCCTGGTCCCGGTAGACGGTGAAGCCCTCCTTGAGGCTGAGCTGGAACCAGTCCCGGCAGGTCACGCGGTTGCCGGACCAGTTGTGGAAGTACTCGTGGGCGACCACGCCCTCCACGAACGCGAAGCGGTCGTCGGTGGCCGTGTCCTTGTGGGCGAGAAACGCGGAGATGTTGAAGATGTTCAGCCCCTTGTTCTCCATGGCGCCGGCGTTGAAGTCCTCCACGGCGACGATCATGAACACGTCGAGGTCGTATTCCCGGCCGAAGCGTTCCTCGTCCCAGCGCATGGCGCGCTTGAGAGCGGCCATGGGGAACTCGCATTTGCCGATGTTGTGGGCCTCGGAGAAGATCCGCAGGGCGACGGTACGCCCGGACCGGGTAAAGAACTCGTCCTCCAGCGACGCAAGGTCGCCCGCGACCAGCGCGAACAGGTAGGCGGGTTTCGGGAACGGGTCGTGCCACGTAACCCGGTGGCGGCGGTCCAGTTCGGTGCTGGTCGCCGTGCCGTTGCCGTTCGAGAGCAGGACGGGGAAACGCTCGGCATCGGCCGTGATCGTAGTGGTGAACCGCGACAGCACATCGGGTCGGTCGGGGTAGTAGGTGATGTGCCGAAAACCCTCGGCTTCGCACTGCGTGCAATACAGCGACTTCGACTTGTATAGACCCTCGAGCGCCTCGTTTTCCTCGGGCTTGATGGCCACCGTGACCTCGACAAGGCAGCGTGGGCCCACCTCGAAAACGGTGAGTGACTCGTCATCGACCGCGTACTCGTTGCCCCGCAGGGGGGTCCCGTCGACGGCGATCCGGCGCAAATCCAGACCGACGCCATCAAGCACCAGCGGGTCGGTCGTCCCGGCCGTGCGCTCCACGACAAGCGCACTCGTCACGACGGTCTCGCCGTCGCGCAGATCGAACTCCAACCGGGTCTCCGGCACTTCGAACGAATACGGTCGGTACTGGTCGCGGTAGGTGGTCTCGTTGCTCATGCCTCCCTCGGAATCCGTGTGTTTGCGTAGATCAGTAGCGTGCCTGCCGCAAGATCGCCGATCCGCACCGCCTGCCGGGTCAGCAACACGCTGGCAAGTCCCACTGCGTAGAAGACGAGGGAGTCGATCGGTCGCAGCACGTTGCGGACCACCAATGCGCCGATGCCCGGAGTCCGACCGTTCCGGTCCACGATGCGTACGCCAACGAAGCGTTTGCCTGGCGTGGCGCCGGTCAGGATCTCGAAGCCGGCGTGATAGAGGAAATAGATGGCGAGGGCAGGTGCGACCGCGGCCCACCAGAAGGTCGAGTCCGTTTCCTCCGGAACGAAGTCCCCCTCCAACGCCCAAACGCTCGCCACGTACCAGGCAAGACCCGCGATGGCCCGGATGTGCCAGTCAAGCAGGAACGCATAGCTCCGCCCGCCGAGTCCGGCAATGGGCAATCCCCTGTCGGGCGGGCCGACCGGCGTCGGTGCCCGCTCGGTGCACCTCATGTGTTCTACTGCGCGGCCTGCTTGGCGAGCCGCGCCTGCTCCCGCTTCCAATCCCGCTCGCGGATGCTCGCCCGCTTGTCCTCCGAGCGTTTGCCCTTGCCGAGCGCGATCTCGCATTTGACGCGCTGGCCCTTCCAGTAGAGGGACGTCGCGACGCAGGTTTGGCCCCGGGTCTGGACCGCCATGAAGATGCGCGAGATCTCGTTGGCATGCAGCAAGAGTTTGCGAGTTCGCTGCGGATCCGCGTCGACGTGGGTGGAGGCACTCGGCAGCGGCGTGATGTGGGCCCCGAGGAGCCACGCCTCGCCGTCGCGCACCAGCACGTAGCTGTCGGCGAGCTGCGCCTGGTTGGCGCGGATGCTTTTGAGTTCCCAGCCGGCGAGAACGATGCCCGCCTCGAAACGCTGACCCAGTTCGTAGTCGAACCGGGCGCGCCGGTTCACGGCGATCGGCGGCCGCGTGTTGTCCTTGGACTTTGCCATCGGCGGAGTATAAAGACCGCCGTCCCCGGTGTGCTTTCGATGCGGATGTTTCCGTGTAAAGATGGGGGCAGGCATTCCGTTGGCAAAGGGGGCAATCGTGCCGGACGACGTTTCGAGACACGGTATGTGGTCGAGCCGCTGGTTGTTCGTGCTGGCCGCCACGGGATCCGCGGTAGGTCTTGGCAATATCTGGAAGTTTCCCTACATCACCGGAGAGAACGGCGGCGGCGCTTTCGTCGTTGTGTATCTCCTGTGCATCGCCGCGATCGGGATTCCGATCATGATGGCGGAAGTCATGCTCGGTCGGTCGGGCCGGCAAAGCCCCATCAACACCATGCGCTCCTTGATCCGTGAGAGCGGAGGGCACCGGTCCTGGTCGGTGATCGGCTGGATGGGGGTTCTCGCCGGCGTCTTGATCCTGTCCTTCTATGCCGTGATCGCCGGTTGGGCGGTGTTCTACGTCTTTCGATTGGCCAGCGGCGTCTTCGAAGGTGTCGACGGCAGCCAGTCGTCGGCCCTGTTCGGGGAGTTCCTGAGCAACCCGTGGGCGGTCTTGCTCTGGCAGACGTTGTTCATGGTTGCGACGATCGTCATTGTCGCCCGGGGTGTGGCCCGGGGGCTCGAAGTGGCCGTTCGGTGGTTGATGCCGATCCTGCTGCTGCTGCTCGTGGGACTGGTCGGCTACGCGGCCGTCTACGGAGACTTCGGACAGGGTTTCGCGTTCCTGTTCAGCTTCGACGCCAGCAGGCTGACCTGGGATGGCACGTTGACGGCCATGGGACACGCCTTCTTTACCCTGAGCTTGGGAATGGGGGCCATCATGGCCTACGGCGCCTACATGCCGTCGCAGGCTTCGATCTCGACCACGGTCGTGACCATCGGGGTTCTCGACACCGTCGTCGCCTTGGCTGCGGGGCTTGCCATTTTCCCCATCGTTTTCGTCGAAGGCCTGGTCCCCGGTGCCGGCCCGGGGTTGATGTTCGAGACGCTCCCCGTGGCCTTCGGCAACCTGCCCTTCGGGGCCGTCCTGGGTACCATCTTCTTCCTGCTCGTCAGCTTCGCCGCCATCACATCGGCGATCTCGCTGACCGAGCCGGCGCTCGCGTTCCTGGTGGAGGAGTACAACGCGAAACGCTGGCGCGTCGCCATTTCACTCGGGGCGGTGTGCTGGCTCCTCGGCATCGGCACGGTGTTGTCGTTCAACGTCTGGGCGGACGCCAAGCTCTTTGGTTTGACCTTCTTCGACTTGGTCGACTACGTCTCGGGCAAGATCATGCTCCCGCTCGGCGGCTTGCTCATCGCCTTGTTCGCAGGGTGGGTGCTGAATAGGCGTATAGCGGACGAGCAACTCGGTTTCGAAGGCCTAAGACGCGAAGTCTGGGATCTGGTGATCCGCTTCGTCGCACCGTTGGGCGTGCTCGTCGTGTTCGGCTACACGATCTACCAGTCTTTCGGCTGAGGCGGTGCCGAGCATCGAGCGCTCGGCCCTCATCGCCTTCCCGGCGGCGGACGTCTACGCGCTGATCAACGACATCGAGCAGTACCCGATGTTCCTCCCCCGGTGCTCCCACGCCGAGGTTCTGTCCAGGTCCGAGACGGAGGCCGTCGCCCGCATCGACATCACTGTCCGAGGGCGACGGGAAACGCTCGTCACCCGCAACCGGCTGACGCCAATGACCGCCATCGACCTTGAGATGATCGAAGGACCGTTCCGGCGCTTCGAGGGCCGTTGGCTGTTGACCCCGCTGGGAGACGCGGGTTGCCGGGTCGACCTGGGCGTGTCCTTCGAGTTGGCGAACCGGCTTGTCGGCGCCTTCGCCGCGCCGTTCCTCCACCGTATCGCGGATCGCATCGTCGATGCCTTCGCCGCTCGCGCCAGGGAAGTACTCGGATGAAGGTCGAGGTGGTCTACGCCACGGCCGAAGGCGCGAACTCGGAGGAACTCGAACTGCCCGAGGGAACCAGCGTGCAGGCCGCTGTCGCTGCTTCGCGGTTCGCATCGACGCCCGTCACAGGGACGGCAATCTTCGGCAAGGTGGTCGGCGCCGACCGGATACTCGACGACGGCGACCGCATCGAGCTATTGCGTGAACTCCTGATCGATCCCAAGGACGCTCGCCGAAGGCGTGCTAAGACGCCCTAGGGATCGGCGACGAACGGCCGCACGTCGGTTCTTCGTTTGCTCATGATTCGCCTCCACTGCGTATCCTCGCGAAAGCCGCGCGGCCCGCCGCGAGCAGGAGCAGTCCCACCCCGAGGATCTGATAGACCGGACCGATCCACCACTTGACCATCGTGAAGGCCGACGCCCACGCGACCTGCACAGCGCCGATGTCTGGATACTGGACCAGCATCGCGGTGATCTGCACGTGAAGCGCGTACGGGGATACCGATGTGACAGTCGGGCGGACAAGGCGTGAACAGAACGCTGCTATGGTCGCTCGATGGTCGGCACGGAGCATTGGGCCTTGAGATTGGCAGCGGTGCTGGTATTCACGGCGGCTGCTGCCGACGCGAACGGCCAATGGCGCATCCTGTCTTCGTCGGAGTTCTGTCAAGCGCTGTACGAGACAGACTCTGCAACCGTCGAGTTGCTGGAGGATAGCTATACGCGGGCCGCGCGACGAGACCTCGGCATGGCGGGCGACGACGTCAACAAACCAGTCCTTAGACCGGGCGCGAGTTGAAGCGTGTGATAACGCCGACGGAATTCACGGGCTGCCTCGTGCGCACGGCCTTGGATCGTTTCGGCTGCGGGGACTGATGGCGGATGGCTAGCGGCTTCACGCGACGGCTCGCCGAGCGGAGTTCGCCGATCGGTGGTGGCCGGGTAACGGAACTGGGGCTATTTGGGACGATGGGCCTGAAGGCTGGCTGACTTCCAGCAGCTTTGTGCGTTGTTGACAGGTTATCCTCGGCGTGAGGAAGGCTTCGACGTCGCCATGGGCGAAGAGTGGCATCGGGCAATATTCCTTGAATATTCATAGTTGATGTTTGAATTTTCAAGGATTATTGTCGAGACGTGGAGATTGAACGTCCCGAAGCGGTTGACCGGATAGCCGAGTCCTTCCGCGTCCATCCGGCCGTGGCCTTGGTCGGTCCTCGGCAGTGCGGCAAGACGACCTTGTCCCGCATGGTCGCCGTTGGCGAGCCCGACGCTGCCTTCTTTGACTTGGAGAGCGCTGTGGACCGACGCCGTCTGTCGGTGCCGGAACAGACGTTGGGGCCGCTTGCCGGCTTGGTTGTGATCGACGAGGTCCAGCGCCAGCCGCGACTGTTCGAGACACTCCGGGTCTTGCTGGACAGACCGGAGGGGCCCGCGCGATTCCTGCTTCTCGGCAGCGCCTCCCCGGCTTTGGTCCAAGGGGCATCGGACACGCTTGCCGGGCGCGTCGGGCTGGTTGACCTGTCCGGTTTCCACTTGGGAGAGGTGGGTGTTCGCGGGACGGATCAACCGGCGGAAGGCTGGCGAACGCTATGGCAACGAGGCGGCTTTCCGCGCAGCTACCTGGCACCCGACGATGCAGCCTCCATGCTGTGGCGGCAGAGTTTCGTGCGCACGTTCCTCGAGCGGGACATCCCGCAACTCGGCATTGCGATCCCGACGGAGACGTTACGTCGGTTCTGGACCATGGTGGCCCACTATCACGGCGAGGTCTGGAATGCCTCGGAGTTCGCCCGGGCGATGGGTGCAACCCAGCCGGTTGCCCGGCGCTACCTCGACATCCTTGCCGGTGCCCACATGGTGCGTGTGCTGCCGCCGTGGCACGAAAATCTGAAGAAACGCCAGGTCAAGTCGCCGAAGATCTACGTACGCGATACCGGGCTACTGCATGAACTCCTCGAGCTGCCGACCCGCGACGCACTCGCCGGGCATCCCAAGGTCGGCGCGTCCTTCGAGGGCTTTGCCATCGAGCAGTTGCTGGCCGCGACGAACGCGCGCAGTGCCTACTTCTGGTCCACCCACGGCGGGGCAGAACTCGACCTCTTGTTGATCGCCGGCGGCGAGCGATACGGATTCGAGTTCAAGTACACCGACGCACCGGGCACGACACGTTCCATGCGTGTCGCCATGCAGGATCTGAATCTCGCGCATCTCTGGATCGTCTATCCGGGAGCGGAAGCCTATGACCTAGACGAACGGATTTCGGTGCTGCCGGTGTCCGACGTGCCGAGGATCAGTTCGAGTCGGCTTGTGTCCCCTCGGTGATGATCTCCACGCAAAGTTCCACGCATTCGTTGCAGATGTTGGTACCCGCCCCGGCGATGACCGTTCCGACTTCGCGAACGTGCTTGTGGCAGAAGTCACAGTGCAGGCCTTGCTGCAGACCGGGGACCTTGTCCTCGTCGTTATTGACGAGACCCGTGCATGTCTCGACGCATTCGTTGCAGATGTGGTTGTTCGTGCCGACAATGAACTTCAACACCTGATCCTGCCGCTTGAAGCAGAAATTGCACCGCCTGGCGGTTGTGTCTGCGTCCTCGGCCCCGGCCGAGTTGGCCATCCGCTGCACGATGGGACCGATCACGGCGGCTTGTTCCGTGGCCTTTCTGGAGTTGTAGGTACGGCGGTCCTCGAGTGCTTCGCGCCTTTGTGCGACGAGTTGGTCCCGGGCGTCGGCGAAATCCTTCAACTTGCGCCAACTCGAAAAGCCGCGCTCACGGGCAATGACGAGTTGGATTCTCTGCAGAGTCACGCCGGCAGGGTCGCGGAAGTACGGTGTGATGCGGTGGAGGGCCGCAGCTTCGCCGGCTTGAACGGATTTGAGCAGTTCCTTGGCCTGTTCTCTGAGGGCGTCGATGGGAATGCCGGTCGGCAGTCCAACGGGGAACGGTTGAATGGCCATGGGAGACCTCCTTTCGTTCTCGTCCAAGTATCCGCGCGCCGTGGACTGAAAAGAGGCTATGTCGGTCAATCGTCAGATGGGGATGACCCCCTTCCCGCAGATCGGATGCGCTCTGACTCGCAGGCGGAAACGTACCACTTGGCACGCGGCTTGGCTACTCGGCCGAACCTTCCTCCTGCTCGGGGATCTCGGCTTGCTGATCCGATGGCGCCAAGTCGCCGACGAAGTGCGACAAGAGCCCGTCGGTGAAGAACAACGACATCTTCATGTGATCGTTGACCACACCCGGAACGCGCAACGTGTAGACGTAGTCCCACCGGTCCTGGTCGAAGGGGTTCTTGATCACCGGCTCGCCCATGACGTACGCCACCTGCTCCCGGGTCATGCCGGGCCGCAGGCTGTCCACCATCTGCTGGGTAATCACGTTGCCCTGCTGCACGGTGACCTTGTAGACGCGCGGCAGGGCGCAGGAGGTCACGATCATCGCCACGATGAGGGCGGTGGCGAGTGCCAGGATGGTTCGGGTCACGACTTTCTTAGACTCCATCGATGGGTCTTGGGCGGCGCGCATACTAGCCGCTTGCCGCCTGGGGCGAAACCGAAGATGCTTCGTCGGAAGAAATCCCCGCCGAATCGTCGGCCTCCGCCAACAGGGTGCGCGCGTAGTCTCGCGTCGCGCCCGTAACGGTTCGACCGCCGAGCATCCGGGCAAGTTCCTCAAGACGCTCGTCGCCCGTTAGGACGCGGATCACGGTGTCCTGCTCGGTGGTCTTCTCGACCTTGAGATGCGCATCGCCCAGCGCGGCAAGCTGTGGCGCATGGGTGATGGCGATCACCTGTGTGTGCTTCGAGAGCCGTTTCAGCATACGCCCGAGCACATCGGCCGCGACGCCGCCCACGCCGATGTCCGCTTCGTCGAGGATCAGGCACGGCAGCCGGGAACGTTCGGCCGCGACCACTTCGATGGCCAGGCTGATGCGAGCGAGTTCTCCGCCCGAGGCGATCTCGGCGAGGCTGCCCGCCGGGTACTTGGGGTTCGTCGTCACCTTGAACTCGACCGTCTCCAGGCCCGCCGCGGACTCCGCGCCTTGAAATTCGACCTCGATCGACGCGTCGGCGAGACCAAGCTCGGCGAATCTTGCCGTGACCGACTTGGAGAACGCCGCCGCCGTCGTTCGTCTTGCCCCGGAGAGCGACTTGGCCGCCGCAAGGAACTTGGTCTCGGCTACCTCGGCCTGTGTCTCCAAGTCGGCAAGTTGGTTCTCGTTGACGGTAAGGGATGCCAGTTCCGACTCCAGCCTGGCTAGGTGCGTACCCAGATCGCCGGCGGGGACGCGATGCTTGCGGGAGACGTCGTGCAGGGCCGCGAGTTCGGCGTCTGCCTCGGCGAGACCCCGGTCGTCCTCGGGAAACGAGTCGAGGTAGCGGCGCAGTTCGGTGAGGGTTTCTTCAAGGTGCGTATGCGCCGCGGTCGCAAGATCGACCGCAGTACGCAGGTTCGGATGGGGATCGTCGGCGCCGTCGAGCAGGGCTGCCAGCCGAGACGTGCGCGTGATCAGTTCCTCGTCGAGTTCGTTCGTCGCGCCGCCGATGGTCCCGATGAGTTCCCGGGCCCGGGTCAGACGCTTGTACGTCGTGGTGAGCTCGTCGAAACGGCCAATGGAGTCGCCGAGCGCGGTGAGTTCGTCGATCTGGTAGCTGACGAGACTCTTGTGATCCCGGGCGCTGACGACTTCGGCACGGCACTCTTCGAGTTGTCGCTTTGCCGCTGACCTCGCTCGGAAACTCTCCGCGGTGGCCGAGATCAACTTGGGGTTGACCCCGAACTCGTCGAGCAGCTGCCGTTGAACTTCGCGGTCGAGCAATTGGCGGTGTTCATCCTGGCCGTGGACGTCGACTAGCGGTCCCGTGATCGACTGCAATGCCGCGAGGGTGGCGGGTAGGCCGTTAACGAAAGACCGGGATCGATTCTCGCCGGCGTGGCGACGAACGAGGCAAGTGGTTTCGTCGCCCGCTAGCAGCATATCGAGCGCGTCGAGGGTGTCCCGGACCTGGGGGCGGCTGTCGATGTCGAATTCCGCGCTGACGTCGCAACCGGAGGTTCCGGGCCGGATCGCGGCGCGGCGCGCACGGGCACCTAGCACCAGTGCGAGTGCGTCGAGCAGGATGGACTTTCCGGCACCGGATTCGCCGGTGATGACCGTCAAGCCGTCGCCGAATTCGATGTCGAGTTCGGCGACCAGCGCGAAGTTGCGAATATTGAGCGATCTCAGCACGGCAACGGCATTGGGATCGGGCGGGCGGAGCCGGTTTCTTTGGGTGTAGAGTAAGCCAATAGCAAGGTCGATTTCGAAGGTTCGCGGACAGGACGGTCGTAACCGTGTCGACGCCACCGAGAACAAGCAGGACCGCGGGCGCCGGACAACCGCGCCGGGCGGCGACCCGGCGCAGGCGGTCGCCCGGCCCGGAGGTTGGCGAGCGTGCCCAGCATCTGTTCAAGATGCTCGTCGAGCACTACCTGGCCGAGGGAGACCCGGTGGGCTCCAAGACCCTGGCGTCCTCCACCGAGCTGGCCGTTAGCCCGGCGACGGTCCGCAACATCATGGCGGATCTCGAAGACCGGGGTCTGGTGTCCAGCCCGCACACGTCCGCCGGTCGTGTGCCAACGCATCGGGGGCTGCGTTTCTTCGTCGACAGCCTGATCTCGGTGCAACCCATGGACGCGCGCGGCGTCGGTCGGATCCGCGGAACGTTGGATCCAGACATGACGCCGCACCAACTGGTCGAAGCGGCGTCCCGGATGCTGTCCCGGGTTACGCACATGGCCGGCCTCGTGACCGTGCCGCGCCCGGAGCAGTTGTCGCTGCGCCAGGTGGAGTTTCTGCCGCTCTCGGGCAAGCGGGTGCTTGCCATCCTGGTGGTCAACGACCGGGAGGTCCAAAACCGCGTCATCCACACCGACCGCGAATACGAAGACACTGAACTCACCCAGGCCGCGAACTACATCAACCGCGAGTTCGGCGGCAAGTCGCTGATGGCGATTCGTACGGGGGTGCTCGACAGCATGCGCAACGACAAGGATCGACTGGACGCCATCATGCAGACGGCGCTCGATGTGGCCTCCAAGACGTTCACGGAATCCGAGGAAGAGGCCGACTACGTAGTCAGCGGGGAATCCAACCTGGTCGAGTCCCTGGCAAGCGTCGGCGATGTCCGCGACCTGTTCGACGCGTTCACGCGCAAGGGTGCCATCGTGCATCTGCTCGACCGTTGCCTGGAGACCGATGGCATCCAGTTGTTCATCGGCGAGGAGTCCGGCTACCGGCCGTTCGACGACTACAGCCTGATCACGGCGCGGTACGAAGTGAACGGCGACGTCGCCGGGGTCCTCGGCGTGATCGGCCCCACGCGGATGGCCTATGAGAAGGTCATCCCGGTGGTCGATGTCACCGCGCGGCTGTTGGGATCGGCGATCGACTACGACCACTAGCGAAGCTCCGCCCGAGACCGACGAGGTGGTGCCGTAGGGGCGACCCTAACGCGCCTGAAGGGCGCGCGGTCGCCCGCGCCGGATGAACCGTCGCCGTTCTTCGGACAAACACGGGACGGGACAAGCCCGTCCCCTACGCTCAAGTGTAAGGATGGGAGCCCTGCGGACGCTGCCGGTTCACGGCATCCTGAGCCGCACTCCTTTGCGCTCCGCCACCGTGTCGGTGTCGAAAGCGTTGCACGCGCGCAATCGTTCGGTGGTTTGTTCGAGGGATCCCCAGTCCATCGCTGCCGTCCAGCGCCACGCGAAGTCCAGCATGCGCAACATGGGCTCGGGCGAATGGCCAAGGGAAAGCGCGCGTTGCGCCGCGACGTAGTTGTCCCGGTACACGGTCGGGACAACGACGCGTTCCTCGTTGGCCGAGACGAGCTCGGCGTTCATCATGATCCGTGCGAGCCTTCCGTTGCCGTCGGCAAAGGGATGGACTTCCGATACCAGGAAGTGGATGAACGCCGCCCGGTGGAACGGCTCGACCAAGCCGCAGTAGATGTCGAAGCCCCTCTCGAGTGTACCGAGCACGGCATCCGGCGCAACGAAGGTCATGGTGCCGACGCGGTTCGGTGCCGTCTTGAATCGCCCGGGCGTCGCTTCCGGTCGTCCGCCGAGTGCGGTGGCATGGCGGCTGCGGAGCACATCGACCAACTCGTCGACCGTCGCGGGCAGCCGACGCATTTCCGATTGATCGGAGACGATACGCCAAACGCCCAGGATGTCGTGGGCGTCCGCCGGTCTCAGGGGCGGGATACGGCCTGCGAAGACGATCTCGACCGCCTCGTCGACTTCGAACTCCGTGCCCTCTATGTAGTTGGAGAAGTACGCCTCGAAAAAGGCCAGCGTCGCGTTGCCGATGCCGTCGCGCGGTCGCGGTCGGCGGTTCGGCGCGTGCGTTTCCCGCAAGGCTGCAAATAGGTTCTCGAACAATGTGACCCTAGCCCCGTCGTAGGCGCGTCCGCGCGCTCGGGCCTGCGCGGGTCCGGCCGTCAGGCGGGCGTTGCCAGTCCCTGCCAGAGCGCCGATGATCCGATCAAGTTCGAGATGTTGCGCCGGCCGTTCGACAGCTTCGGCCATCCGGCCGGCGTCGTCGCGCAGACGGTTGCACGCATCGATGCCGGCGGACGAGATCAGTCGCTCCAGACGCTCTTCGATCTCGGTTCGCGAAAGAGTGCGCGGAAGCCTCCCGCGCCGGGCTCGCGAACGGCATAGGTTGTCCAGGTAGGCGCGGGCGGGTGAACTCAGAAACAGCCGTTGGTTCATGAACGGTTGATCGTCCGGTTGTGGCGGCGCACCCCGGCGCGGGCGTAGAACGACGCCGGGCAGCACGATGTCGGCGCCTCTCTGCGACACGACGCACACCGAGCCGTCCTCCGCAGGCGCCAGTTCGAAGGCCGTGCGGTCGGCGACCAGCGCATCCGGAAAGTAGCCGGCGACGATTGCCCACAGGTTGCGTCTGACGATGTCGCGGGGCGCATCGCGGAGGTTGCGGGTGTAGAGTCGCGTTGCGAGTTTGCGTAGACGCCGGTCAGCAATGCGGCGGGACACTTCGCTGCTGATCCGTGCGTGGGACACGAACGCCTCGGGCATGGCATCGACGGCACGCGCTGGCGAGTTCTCGGGAATAGCCCTCATCAAGGCGTCCAAGAAGGTGGCAAATCGACAATAACACACCCATTATGGCGATAATACTTATTTAATATCGAGAAGCGCTGCCTCGAACGCCTCGCCGTGCATCCAATGTCCGGTTCGTTCCCGTCGTGCGGCGCAACCGATGGTTGAAAACTCCCGAAGGCGACGCCATCTAACGGCGCGACGCCGTTTCAAGAGGGGAAGGGTCGAACGAATGGCGAAGAAAGCGGACGCGTCAGACGGCGAACGGCTGTCGTCAGCGGAGCCAGAGGAAAACGCGGCGGCCGAAGCGGAGCCGGATAGCGAAGGGGCGGCCAAGTCGTTGGTCGATGTCGAAGTCGGCGCACCCGGTGCAACATCGACCGATACCGGTGCCGATGAAGTCGAGGAGTCGATCGACTCCCTGCGCAATACGCTGGCGGAGGCGCAAGCCGCTCTCGAAGAGAGTCGCGCCGAAGCGGAGTCCTTGAAGGATCAGGCCTTGCGGGCGGTGGCGGAGGCGGACAACGTGCGCAAACGCGCCGACCGCAGCATCGAGAACGCCCACAAGTACGCGCTGGAACGCTTTGTCAATGACCTGCTTCCTGCAGTGGACAGCTTCGAACGGGCGGTGGATGCCGCGGCGGACTTGAAGGAGTCGGGCGGCGAGGCGGTGTCCTCGATGGCCGAGGGCATGGAACTGTCGTTGAAGCTCTTGATGGAAGCCATGCAGCGCCAGGGCATCGAGGTGGTCGACCCCATCGGCGCACCGTTCGATCCGAAGGAGCATGAAGCCATGAGCGTAATGGAGAAACCCGAGGCGGAGCCCGGGTCGGTGATCGAGGTCTTCCAGAAGGGCTACACGGTCAACGGCCGCCTGGCGCGTCCGGCACGGGTGATCATCGCCAAGGAACCTGCGCCCCAGGCCGATCCGGAGGCTTGAATCGGCGGGCGTTCGCCCAAATCTAACCCCATTGAGCCCGCGACGTTCGCGGGTTGGACGTGAACAACGCAAACAGACAGAGAGACTAGCCATGGGCAGAATCATCGGCATCGATCTCGGCACGACGAACTCGTGTGTCGCGGTCATGGATGGGCGCGATCCGCGCGTCATCGAGAACTCCGAGGGCGACCGTACGACCCCGTCCATCGTCGCCTTCACCGACGGCGAAGTGCTGGTTGGCCAAAGCGCCAAGCGCCAGGCCGTCACCAACCCCGCCAACACCTTGTTCGCGGTCAAGCGCCTGATCGGGCGCAAGTACGCCGACGACGTGGTGCAGCGGGACCTGTCGATGGTGCCGTACAAGATCGTCAAGGCAAACAACGGCGATGCGTGGGTGGAAGGCAACGGCGAGCAGCTTGCGCCGCCCCAGGTCTCGGCGGAAGTGCTGAAGAAGATGAAGCGCACGGCGGAGGAATACCTCGGCGAGGATGTCGGAGAAGCCGTCATCACCGTGCCCGCCTACTTCGACGACTCCCAGCGCCAGGCAACCAAGGACGCTGGCAGAATCGCGGGCCTCGACGTCAGGCGCATTATCAACGAGCCGACCGCAGCCGCGCTGGCCTACGGCATGGACAAGCAGCGCGGCGATTCCAAGATCGCCGTGTTCGACTTGGGGGGCGGCACGTTCGACATCTCGATCATCGAGATCGCCGAGGTGGACGGCGAGCACCAGTTCGAGGTGCTGTCCACCAACGGCGACACGTTCCTCGGCGGCGAGGACTTCGACTTGAAAATCATCGAGTACCTCGCCGACGAGTTCAAACAGGAGAACGGCATCGATCTCAACACGGATCCGATCGCCCTGCAGCGTCTCAAGGAGGCCGCCGAAAAGGCCAAAATCGAGCTGTCCTCTAGCACCCAGACGGAAGTGAACCTGCCCTACATCACGGCGGACAACACCGGTCCGAAGCACTTGGTCATCAAGCTCACCCGGGCCAAGGTCGAGGCGCTGGTCGAGGATCTCGTGGAACGAACCATGGGTCCGTGCCGGATCGCCCTGACCGACGCCGGCCTTGCGGTGGGCGACATCAACGAGGTGATCCTGGTCGGCGGACAGACCCGCATGCCGCTGGTGCAGGAGAAGGTGAACGCCTTCTTCGGCCGGGAAGCGCGCCGGGACGTCAACCCGGACGAAGCCGTGGCCGTGGGTGCCGCCATCCAGGCCGCCGTGCTGTCGGGCGACGTAAAGGACGTGCTCCTCCTCGACGTCACGCCGCTCTCCCTCGGCATCGAGACGCTGGGCCAGGTGATGAACGTGCTCATCGAGAAGAACACCACCATCCCGGCCAAGAAGCAGCAGGTCTACTCCACCGCGGACGACAACCAGACCGCGGTGACGATCCATGTGCTGCAGGGCGAGCGCAAGCAGGCCGCCCAGAACAAGTCCCTGGGTCGCTTCGACCTCACCGATATCCCGCCGGCGCCGCGTGGCGTACCGCAGATCGAGGTCAGTTTCGATATCGATGCCAACGGCATCCTCAACGTATCCGCCAAGGACAAGGCCACGGGCAAGGAACAGTCCATCGTCATCAAGGCGTCAAGCGGCCTGGCCGAGGACGAGATCGAGCAGATGGTCAAGGACGCCGAAGCCCACGCCGACGAGGACGCCCGTTTCGAGGAACTGGCCAACCTGCGGAACCAGGCCGACGGTCTCGTCCACGCGGCGCGCAAGATGGTCACCGAAGCCGGCGACAAGGCCACCGACGAAGAGAAGTCGAGCATCGAGAACGCCGCCAAGGATCTCGAGGAGGCCATCAAGGGCGACGACAAGAGCGCCATCGAGGCGAAGATCCAGGCCTTGAGCGAGGCCACCGGCAGCTTGGCCCAAAAGATGTATGCTGACCAAGCACAGAACGCTGGCCCGGACGCCGCCGAGGCCGGCGCGACCGCTGGCGACGCGGGAGACGACGCGGTGGAAGCCGAGTTCGAGGAAGTCGACGACAAGGACGCGAAGAAGGATAGCTAGCGGGGCCCCCAGCCCGACGAGCGATGGTGGTACGAACGAGACGTCAGGCCAACGCGACCCGATAGCCATGGCACCGCAACGACCGGGCGCGTATTGCGGGACAACAAACCGCGAGGCGAACGCTTAAGAGATGGCCAAGCGCGACTACTACGAAGTCCTAGGCGTCGATCACGGTGCCTCGGAAGCGGACGTCAAGAAGGCGTACCGCCGCTTGGCCATGAGGTACCACCCGGACCGGAATCCGGACGATGCCGACGCCGAGGAGCGCTTCAAGGAAGCCTCCGAAGCCTACGAGATCCTCGCCGACCAGGAGAAGCGGGAGCGCTACGACCGCTACGGCCACGCCGGCGTCGAAGGCATGGCCAGTGGCTTCGACGGCTTCTCGGGCAATTTCAGCGACATCTTCAGCGATGTCTTCGGCGACCTGTTCTCGGCTGGGCGTTCGCGCACGCGCAGTTCCGTGCAGCGCGGCGGCGATCTTCGCTACTCGTTGGAAATCACCCTCGAGCAGGCGGTGGCGGGCGACAACGTCGAGATCCGTGTGCCGTCCCTGCACCTATGCGACGACTGCGACGGGTCGGGTGCGACGGCCGGGACATCGCCGGTCGACTGCCCGTCGTGCGGCGGCACGGGCCAGCTTCGGGTCTCCCAGGGCTTCATGGCGTTCCAGCAGACGTGCCCGCGCTGTCGCGGCGTTGGCAAGGTCATCAAGGACCCGTGCCGGGCCTGCAACGGCGGCGGGCGCGTCGAGCGCCGGGAGACGTTGTCCGTCAAGGTGCCGCCGGGCATCGACGACGGCGACCGCCTGCGTCTCACCGGCAAGGGCGACGCCGGCTTGAACGGCGGTCCGCCGGGGGATCTGTACGTACAGTTCAGCGTTGCCGAACATCCCATCTTCGAACGCGACGGAAGAAACCTCTACTGCGACGTGCCGCTGTCGTTCGTCGACGCGGTACTCGGCGGCGAGATCGACGTCCCGACGCTGGACGGCCGCGTCAAGCTCAAGGTGCCTGCAGAGACACAGACCGGCAAGCTGTTCCGGCTACGCGGCCGAGGCTGTCCCAGCGCCCGCGGAGGTCCCACGGGGGATCTGCTTTGCCGCATGGTGATCGAGACGCCGGTGCGGCTGTCCGATCATCAGAAGGATCTGTTGCGTGAATTCAAGGCCACCCTCGAGGCCAACGGCACCACCCATTCGCCCCGGGAGACAAGCTGGTTCCAGTCCGTCAAGAATTTCTTTGACGGGCTGACCCGATGACGACCGCTCCGGCGGTCCGGGTAGGGGTTTCTGGTGCCGCCGGTCGCATGGGCCGGATGCTGGTTTCGGCAATCACCCGTGCGGACGACCTGCGCCTGACCGGTGCGGTGGCTCATCCCGATGCGACAGACCTACGTGCCGATTCCGGGGAACTCGCCGGCGTGGGCCACCTCGGCGTTCCCATCGTCGGCAACATCGCCGAAACGGACGACTTCGACGTTCTGGTGGATTTCAGCGTTGCCACCGCCACGCTAGGCAAGTTGGAATTCTGCACGGACAATGGCAAGGCGCTGGTCATCGGTACCACGGGTTTCGAGGAAGCCGGACTTGAGACGATCCGCCGGGCGGCGGAATCGGTGCCCATCGTCATGGCGCCGAACATGAGCGTCGGGGTCAACGTCGCCTTCAAGCTGATCGAGTTCGCCGCTCGTGCTCTCGGCGACGATGTCGACGTCGAGGTCTTCGAGGCACACCACCGCCACAAGATCGACGCCCCGTCCGGAACGGCGGTGCGCATGGGCGACATCCTGGCGGACACGTTGAACCGCGACATCGCCACCGACGCCGTATACGGTCGCGAAGGCATCACCGGCGAACGTGAAGGCCGCACCATCGGCTTCCACAGCCTTCGCGGCGGCGACATCGTCGGCGAGCACACGGTCACCTTCGCAGGCACAGGCGAGCGAATCGAGATCATCCACCGCGCCGGCAGCCGCGAGAATTTCGCGGCCGGGGCCGTCAGAGCGGTTCGGTTCGTCGCCGGGCGAGAACCGGGTCTCTATGGAATGGACAAGGTGCTGGGCCTGCAATAGTCGATAGAGCAAGAGGTTTTCGACTACTAGGCGACAGCAGCGGGGGCGTTGTCTTTACTATTTGACACAAGGTAAAGAACGCAAGTACGGTCCTTCGAACTTCCTTGACGGTTGGATCCAATGCCCCGAGTCAGCGCCAAACGCCAGGTTACCTTGCCAGTGGACCAGTGCCGGGAGGTGGGCATCCGTCCCGGCGACCATTTCCGCAGCTTCGTTGCCGATGGTCGCATCACCATCGTGCCGATGGTTTCCGGTTCGGCCAAGGGATGCCTACGGCATCTGAAAGGGGATCCTCGCTCAAGTGATGAGGATTCGTTGTGCAGCGCACTGGAAGAGTCGGGACTTTGATCGCAGTCGACACTAACGTTCTGCTTCGGTACCTGCTCCACGACGATCCTGAACAATCAACACTCGCGGATCGAGTCTTTGGCGGGGTCGAGGACGTTCTGATAACGGATGTCGTATTGGCGGAGGCAGTCTGGACGCTGGCCGGTCGCAAGTACAGCTTGTCCGCCCGGGGTGTGGTTGGCGTTGTCGAACGCCTCTTCGGCGAGCCGAACGTCCGTTTCGAGGACGATCAGGTTGTTTGGCGAGCCTTGCAGGCATACCGAGACGCGACGGCTGAAGACGGTGCGTCCACCAGGGGGATGGGCTTTGTCGACGCACTAGTCGTCGGCAAGGCCCAGTGGGTGGCCGCAGCGGCAGGCGAGACGTTGAACGGCGTATACACCTTCGACAAGGCGATGCAGCATCTGCCGGGTGTCGCTTCGCCGTGACGCCTCGCCGCGTCCCGGCTTCCCAGGCAGCGCGGTGCGCGGGTGACCGAACTCAATCGATATCGGCGTTCGCCCGGACAACCGGGTTGGCCTGCGGCTTGCGTTCCAGCCGTTGTTCCATGCGGACCAGGCGGTTGACCAGCGACGACGGGGCATGGGCCGGGGACGCCTGCGCCTCGGCCACGACGGCACCGTTCTCGTAGAGGCGCTCGCACGCATCTTCGAAATCATAGGAGCCGAACACCGGGAAGGTCCGGTAGTCCTGCCAAAGACCGGCGTCTTGCAGCGCCTTGCGGTCGTCGCGCAGGAGACCGTAGAACCGACTGCGTGCATTGGATCCGCTGACGCCGTATGCCAGTTCCATGTCGATACAGCCCGCGTGGCATGCGTCGACACCCCGAATATGGTTCTGGGCGAGCAGGCAGACGTCGAGCCGGTAGAGGGCGATGAAATCGTCTTGGGACTGGTCCGTTAGCTGGAAAAAGTCGTCCGAGATCATCAGTTCGGTCAGACGCGTGGACTTCTGCTGGGTTGTCGCGGCCGATTTGAACGCCTTGTCCACGCAGGCGGCGTAGCACTGTCCAACGACGACCTGGCCTTCTCCGGTCCTGCTGAGGTTCTGGGCGCCCGTTGTCAACGCGGTAGACACCGCGAGAGCGCAGATGATCGCCCCCGTAGCGGATTGACACCGCGTTGCGGTTCTCGATTTGGTCATTTGGCTTACCCTATGATTGATGCGCTGCTCGTTAGTAGCCCAGCCGAACTGAACGTCAACTGAATGGAGCGCCGCGCCGGTGTCAAGGTGTCCGGCTCGCGGCGGTCTCGCGGCGGTGAAAATCCGACCTGGAGGTTGTCATGACTCGCGAAGACAGTGCGGTTCCCATCACCCTCGGCGTCGAGGAGGAACTCTTCCTGGTTGACCCGGGCAGTCGCGACCTTGTCCGCGATCCGGATCCTGCTGTCATTGCCGAGTGCCAGCGTAACGCGGCGGCGCACAAGGTCGTGCCGGAATTCTTCCGCGCCCAGATCGAGACCAACTCGCGTGTTTGCGAGTCGGTGGCGCAAGTGCGGCAGGCACTGCTCGAAACCCGGGGATTGGTTATCGACGCCGCCGAACGGCATGGCTGCGCAGTGATGGCTGCATCGACCCATCCCTTCGCGGCGTGGGACACGCAGTTGACGACCCCGAAGGAACGCTACGAACGGTTCGCGGTCTCGTTCCAAGACAGCCTGCGGCGCTTCGTCGCCGGCGGAATGCACGTGCACGCCGGGTTCGGCGATGCGGACTCGCGCATCCGGGTATTGACCGCCATCCGTCGCTATCTGCCCCTGCTGCACGCCCTGTCGACATCGTCGCCGTTTTTCGTGGGCCGCCTGACAGGCTTCAAATCGCACCGCATGAACCTGTTCGGCGCGTTGCACCGCACCGGGCTTCCCCGGGCACTGGGGTCCGAAGCCGAATACGAGGATCTCGTCCGCGAATACCAGCGCATGGCGTTCATCGAGGATGCCAGCGAGATCTGGTGGGATATCCGCCCGTCCAAGGCCTATCCCACCGTGGAGATGCGCATCTGCGACACCTGCACCCGCATCGACGACGCCGTGAGCCTCGTCGCCCTCTACGCCTCGTTGATCCGCTGGCTATCGCGGCAGGACGCAGCCGGGGAACTCCCGCCGGAACCACCGACCGAACTCATCGGCGAGAACCGTTGGCTTGCCCAGCGCTACGGCGTGCTGGCGTTCTTCGGCGACATGCGTGGCGGCGGACGTTTGGACATCGCCGACGAGGCGGAGCGACTTGTCGAAGAGCTCGGTGACGACGCCGATGCCCTAGAATGCGCAGCCGAGTTGCGCCACGTGCTCTCGATCATCAGCGACGGGAGCGGCGCGGACCGCCAGGTCGACCACTACCGCCTGCGCCGGCTGGAGGGAGACACCGACGACGAAGCTCTCCGTTCGGTGGTCGATCTTGTGATTGCCGAAACGCGGGAGGGAGTGAAGTAGTGTCGTATTGCTTCCGTTCGAGATGCAACGAAGCGACTCTCACCTAGCCACCTAGAGGTTGTACCAGTGTCAACGATACCTATGGCGGATGTCGCCGCCTTTCAGATTCTGGGTCCTAGAAGGCGGCAGGAGGATGCGGCTCTGCATGTCCGTCACGGCCGCGGGCGACTGCTCGTCGTTGCCGATGGCATGGGTGGCGAGCCGGCGGGAGACGTCGCGTCCATATCCGCGATCCTTGGCTTCGAGAAGGGGTTCGGCGCGCCGCCGGACGAACCGGAGGACAACATGCGGTGGGCGATCCGGTTCATGGACGGCCTGCGCGGTGCGCTGGATGGTATGGCCGAAGCGTTGGCCCTGGGAGATGGCGCGGATGGCATGGCGACGACGTTGGCGGCGGTCTGGGTAGACCCGGACGGAATGCGCTGGCTGAGCGTGGGCGACAGCGGCATCTGGATGAGTTACATGGTCGGCGAATACGCCCCGATCCGTCTCAACGGTCGGCACGGCGAGGGCAATCGCGTGGATTCCGGCTTGATTGCCAAGGCAGGACCGTTTCGGCCCGGGTCGCTTGAGGCGCGATTCTGCGTGACCGAGATCGACCTGCACCCCGGACCCCTCGACGTGTTGCCGGGCAGGCTGGTATTCGTGGGAAGCGACGGGATGGATGTCCTAGAACAAAGGGGCACGCCCGGCGGCTGGAAGGAGCGGGGAGAGGCGCGGATGCCGGCGGAATGGACCAAGGCGTTTCGGGACATGAATCCCCGAGACTTTCTCTCGCGTGTCGAGTCCGTTCTCACTGCGGGTGCCGCAGCAGACAACACCACGGCCATTGCGCTGCGGACCCCGATGCGTTTCAGGACAGGGGCCGAGGAATACGTTGCGGTGTCCGATGCGCCTGAACGGGAAGTTTTGGGCGGCGTTCCGACTTGATGGGCTGGCAGCTCGCCCCCCGCCGCAATACGTGCGGCGTACTCGCGGCGGTCAGGCCGTCTCGAACCGCTCGATCTTGATGTGGTCGATGCGGCTACGCGCCTGCCAGAGATCGAAGGCCATCTGCATACCGAGCCATGTCTCGGGCGTGGATCCGAAAGCCTTAGAAAGCCGGATCGCCATGTCCACGGAAACCCCGCCGTGCTCGTTCACGAGTTCGGAAAGGGACTGCCGGGAGACGCCGAGATGCGCCGCAGCCCTAGTCACGGACAGTCCGAGGGGTTCGAGACACTGTCGCCTTACGATCCCGCCTGGGTGGGGAGGATTGCGCATGGCCATCGTTGCACTCACTCAATGGTAGTCGACATAGTCTAGTCGCCAAGGATCCTCCGTAGTGGCTACTCCCATGGCGACGTTTGATCGAAACCGTGCTCTCGCGTTGTTGCGCGCCGGCGTTGGCGACCCGGGTGCCGCGTTCCGTGCGGATCAAGCGGAAGCCATCGAGCATGTCGTGACCGGCGCAGGGCGGCTGCTCGTCGTCCAAAAGACCGGTTGGGGCAAAAGCTTCGTCTACTTCATCGCTACGAAGATGCTGCGGCAGGCGGACATGGGCCCCGCATTGCTGGTCAGCCCGTTGCTCGCCCTGATGCGCAACCAAATAGCGGCTGCGGGGCGCATGGGGGTCAAGGCCGAGACGATCAACTCCGACAATCCCAACCACTGGCATGAAATCGAATATGCCCTCCGGCGCGATGAAGTCGACATTTTGTTGATCGCCCCCGAACGCCTCGCGAACGACCGGTTCCGGAACGGGATTCTGGCGGACATCGCGGACCGCATCGCGTTGCTGGTGATCGACGAGGCCCACTGCATATCGGACTGGGGACATGATTTCCGCCCCCACTACCGCCTGATCGAGCGGACCATCCGGCTCTTGCCACCGAATCTCCGTTTGCTCGCGACGACGGCCACCGCGAACGACCGGGTGACGGAGGACTTGGGGGACATACTCGGGCCGGACCTCACGATCTCGCGGGGCGACCTGCACCGTCCGTCGTTGGCATTGCAGACGATTCGTTTGCCGAGTCAGGCTGAGCGACTTGCGTGGCTCGCCGATCAACTTCCGCAGCTGGCGGGTAGCGGCATCGTCTACACGCTGACGGTTCGCGATGCGGAGCAGGTCGCCGCTTGGTTGAAGTCTCAAGGTATCAACGCAGAAGCCTATACGAGCGAGACGGGGAAAGGCCGCGAGGAACTCGAACAAGCGTTGCTCGAGAATCGAGTCAAGGCGCTCGTGGCGACGACCGCATTGGGCATGGGCTACGACAAGCCTGACCTCGCATTCGTGATCCACTATCAGACGCCCGGATCGGTCGTCGCCTACTATCAGCAGGTTGGCCGTGCCGGCCGAGCCCTCGATGCCGCCTACGGCGTGCTGCTGAGCGGCTACGAAGAAACCGATATCACCGACTACTTCATCCGCACGGCGTTTCCCTCTCGCGCCGACGTGCAGCAGGTAGTTGCCGTATTGGAATCGGAACCCGACGGACTATCCGTTCGTCAGATCCAAGCTCGTGCCAACATCAGCTTCGGGCGCATCGACAAGGCCCTGCAACTGCTTTCGCTGGAATCCCCGGCACCGGTCGTCAAGGAAGGGCCGAAGTGGCAGTTGACGGCCGCGACGTTGGCCGAGGCGTTCTGGGAGCGCGCCGAGCGGCTCACGGCATTGCGCCGGGTCGAGCAGGCCCAGATGCAGGAGTACGTCGGTCTTCAGTCGGGCCACATGGAATTCCTGATTCGGGCGCTCGATGGCGATCCCGAGGGCTTGTCCGCTCCCGATCTGCCTGATTTGCCGACATCACCGGCGCCCGAACGGATTCGCGAAGCGGTTGCCTTTCTGCGTCGCTCCCATCGGCCAATCGAGCCGCGCAAGGCATGGCCAACGGGTAAGCGGATCGACAAGGACGAGCTGGCCCAACCGGGCATGGCCTTAAGCGTTTGGGGCGATGCTGGCTGGGGAGAGGACGTACGCCGCGGCAAGTATCGCGACGGTCGTTTCTCCGATGCGCTTGTCGAGGCATCCGCCGCTGCCGTCCGGGAATGGCAGCCGGAACCGTCCCCGGCGTGGGTGACCGCCGTTCCATCGCGTCGGCACGCCGGCGTAGTACCGGACTTCGCCCGTCGGCTGGCCCTCGCGCTGGGTCTGCCCTATGTCGATACGCTCGCGAAGAAGCAAGACCGCCCCGAACAGAAGGAGATGCAGAACAGCGATCAGCAGGCCCGCAACGTGATCGGTTCGCTGGCCGTGAACCAAAGCGCTATGCTGCCGGCACCGGTGCTGCTCGTGGACGACATGGTGGACTCCCGGTGGACCTTCACCGTCGCCGCCCGGCTGTTGCGCTTATCGGGAAGCGGCGTGGTCTGGCCGTTTGCGCTGGCCGATACGGCGGGAACGCGATGAGCGACCCCTCGCCCAACACCCAGGCGATCCTGCTGCTGACGGCGCCGCTGATTGCCGATGGCAAGCGACAGGATGCACCCATTCTCTCACCCGGCGAGTATCGGAGTCTGGCGGCTCGCCTTCGGCACCTTGACGCCGAGCCGGCGGACCTGGTCGTCTCGGGGACGGACGGACTCATCGAAGCGTGCGGTGACGCGGTCGATGCAACCCGGCTGAACGCCCTCCTAGGCAGGGGATTTCTGCTGGCGCAGGCCGTCGACCGTTGGGCAAAGCGAGCGATCTGGGTGTTCAGCCGGGCCGACGACGACTACCCGAAGCGGATCAGACAGCGGCTCAAGCACGACTCGCCGGCAGTTCTCTACGGTTGCGGCGACCGTTCGATACTCGGAAAACGAGGTCTGGCGATCGTCGGCTCGCGAGATGTCGACGAACCGTTGCTCGAGTATTCCCGCTGCGTGGCATCACAGGTGGCCAACGCGGGCGGCGCAGTGGTCTCGGGTGGGGCGCGGGGCGTCGACCGCGCCGCGATGAACGGAGCGTTGGAGTCCGCAGGAGTGGTCGCAGGCGTTCTCGCCGGCGACCTCGAGAGGGCAGTCGTGCACCGGGAACACCGCGATCTGATCATGGATGGGCGGCTGGTCCTGGTTTCGCCGTACGATCCGAGCGCGAGGTTCAACGTCGGCCACGCGATGCAACGCAACAAGGCGATCTACGCTTTGGCGGACGCGGCGTTGATCGTGGACGCCACCGTCGACAGCGGGGGAACCTGGGCGGGCGCCGTCGAGCAGTTGCGCAAATACCCAACGCCGGTCTACGTACGATCCACTGGGGCGCCGTCCGCTGGGCTCGACGCCTTGCGGGAGAGAGGAGCCATGCCATGGCCGAATCCGGACGATGACCACCTGTCAGTGCTACTCGCGGGCAACGCAACGGCAAGGGTGAAGGGCCCAACCCAACCAGACCTGTTCGATGGCTAGGCAACGGTCGCGGGCAATGGGCGGATTCGTTTGCACACGGACGATTGTTGTCCGCTACACTCGGTGACATAACGCGCGGGGCGGGTGAGCAACGTGGACACGGCTGAACACGGCAACGGTGGGACGTTGCGATTCGCGGAGGAGATCATGCTGCTGCTCCTCCACGACCACGAGGGCAAGTTCGCCCGCGTTCCCGGCTGGTCCCTCGACTACGCCCTTGCGGGTGGTGTGCTGATGGATCTGGCGCTCTTGAACCGCATCGATACGGATCTCACCCACTTGCTCCTCATCGACGACGCGCCGACTGGCGATCCGCTGCTCGACACAACGCTTGCCGATATCGCCAAGGCGGAGGACCGACGCGATGCCCGGTTTTGGGTGGAGCGCACGGCGGGCTACGCGGAGGATATCCGGGAAAGGGCGCTTGGGCGGTTGATCGAGCGCGGGATTCTGGAACGCCGCGACGACCGTTTCCTTTGGGTGTTTCGGTCCCGCCGCTATCCCATTGTCGATGGGCGGGCCGAGCGCGAGGTGAAGTTGAGGATCATGGGTGTGCTGTTCAGCGACGACATTCCCGAGCCCCGGGACGTGGTCATCATCTGCTTGTCGGACGCCTGCGGCATCCTGAAGGAGTTGCTGTCCCGGCGCGAACACGAGCAGGCCGCAGCGCGAATCGAACAGGTTCGCAAGCTCGACCTGATCGGCCAGGCGATGTCCCAGGCCATCAGCGACATCGAGCTGTCGGTCGCCGTCCTTCAGCAGCAGGCAG
>JAPOYW010000679.1 GCA_026706425.1 Gammaproteobacteria bacterium | reverse complement strand
CGAACATCCTCGCCATCGCCAGATGGACATCCAACGCCGGTCGCTTCACGGATCGGCCCGTTTCACCCTCACAATCTCATTGGACAACGGTAGGAGTTGACATAGCAACGCATCAGGCGGCGGCAGAGAATGCGGTAACGAACCCGTTTCGGCCGCATGCGCCGAACGGTAGTCCCATGCGACTGATTCCGATGCCCTGCAAGCAGAATCGCGTGTACGCGGCGTTCTTCGCTCCCTGGGTCGGGGGGACGACAGGAACCGCAGGACTGTCTTTCGACTTGGTGATTCTTTCGCAGCAGGGGTCGCCCTTCGCGTTTCGGTTCGAGCCAGGGTCGCAATCCTCCACGACGGCTCACGGGTACGACCATGTGCAGATGAACGAGTCGCTAGGCCAAAAGCAGGTACCCCTTGCAGGCGTGGCAACACCTCTCCCGACGACGTATCCCGCGTTTCCGATTCCGAGCAGAGATCCGGTTGCTAGGTTCTTGACCGTGGCCGTTGCAATGCACGGGTACCCGAGCGGTGTTGACAACGTCCTCCAAGCCGCGTTCCAAGGGAAAGCGAACAGGCGGAAGACGTATCTGGACATTACCAAGACGATCCTTACGTAGTGACGTAGTGAAGTACACACGAGGGTCTATATGTCTAGATGGTGATCATAGCCAGAAAGCGTCGATAGCAGCGTGTGTAGCGGCCTTTGACCTTTGGGGCGATCGGTGCCAGAGCCTTCGCGAGTTTGCCGTCCCGGAGTCGGTCGTAGACGTCTTCTATGTCTAGAGAGTGAGAGAAAACGGCGTAGATACCATGTGAAGGGACGGTGCCCGTATGATCGAGGGCTACCCTGGGTGACTTGGCAATCTCGGGTATCAGCAGTTTAGGTGGGGACCACGCGGCGGGTAGCACCTTGTCGATAGTGCGGTACCAGATGGCACCGTTGCGGACAATGTACCGGGCGCGAAGTCTGCTGGAGAATCTTTGGAGCCGAGCGGCCAATAGCGGGTATTGGTCGAGTTCGACAATTTTGCCCCGTTCGTCGAACGGTGATATGACGCGTCGGCCGCGCCATCGGATGTCGCCGTGAGTTATTTCTTGGGCATCGATCCAGCGATGGAGCAGTTCGGGTTCGACGCTGGTGTCGCCAGGTTCGAGAACGAACGCGGACGTGACACCAAGCGCCGGGCCGACACGAATTGTACAGTCGAGTTCGGCAAGCGTCTTGCCGCGGATCCGACGTAGCTTTTTCAGTGGCTTCGGTGTTGCGAGCGGGCTGGCGGTGAGGATTTCGGGATGGACGTAGACCTCTCGGTCGAAGATGTCTTTCGGATTCCCGGCCGGCTCGGTGCCGATTTCGAGGGCGGATTGCCAGCGTGTGCGGAAGTCGTCGGCATAGACGGTGTAGCGCCACCGGTCGGAACACACGAAGGCGCAGCGACCACTCGGGTGGAGGAGCTCGAAGGAGCGGTGGAGGAACGGCAGGTAGAGGTCGCCGCGGGCGATGCTTCGGGGCAGTTTCCCGGAGTAAGTGGCCGCGATAGAGTCCGGCAGCTTGGACCATCTGATGTAGGGCGGATTACCCACAATGTGAGAAAAGAGGGGCGTCGGGTGGCTCGCGAGCAGGAAGTCTCCGGTCCTGACCCAAGCGCGGGAACAGGCATGGGCGGTGGCATGGTGGACGCCAGAGGCTTTCATGGCGGCGACGACTCGGGCACGTGCCTTATTTGCCTCTGCGGGCACCAACTCGTAGGCTAGTATGCGCTCCCGGAGGGTTCCAATACTAAGAGAAATGCCGTGTCGACGGAATGAGGCGACGAGACGCCGGACTGCTTCGACGAGGAAAGCACCATCGCCGGCGCCGGGTTCGAGGAGGCGGGCGTCGGCAAGGTCGGCCTCGCAGGTCCATCCGACGCGGTCTAGAAGGCGCGCCACCAGCGCGGGACGGGTGTAGACGCCGCACGACCTGTGCAGAGCGGCAACGGCCGCGTCGCAGGGGTCGGACGAGGTGCTAGAGCGTCTACTCGGCGGAGGTGGCGACTGGTTTTGGCCGTCCACTGGGTTGATGGAGGTGTCTTCCATGGTGGTGTCGGGCTTGTACGCTGGCATCGGCGGGTTCGAGTTGGGCTTTCAGCGCTCAGGACATCGGACAGTTCTGATGAGCGAAGTCGACCCGGACGCCGGTAGAGTCATACGACACCGCTTCGGTGACGTGGCTCTGGACACGGACGTTGTCAGGCTTGCGGGTTTGCCGGAAGAGTCCGAGGTCGTGACGGCGGGCTTTCCTTGCCAGGATCTATCCATGGCAGGGAAGAAGCAGGGATTGGAAGGCGAAAAATCGCAAGTCGTCGAGGCGTTGTTCAGGCTACTGGAGGGTAGGCGCGTGCCGTGGGTGGTGTTGGAGAACGTGTACTTCATGCTTCATCTAGCCCGCGGCACCGCGATGGCGTACGTGTTGTCGCGTCTCGAAGGCTTGGGCTACCGCTGGGCCTCGCGCGTCGTGGACAGTCGAGCGTTTGGTTTGCCGCAAAGGCGGCGACGCGTCTACATCGTCGCTGGGCTCGACGGGGATCCGCGGGATGTGTTGCTGGCCGACGACACGGAAGACCGAAGTTGGCCAGCCTTGGATTTGAAGCGCCCGATCGGGTTTTACTGGACGGAGGGGCGTTCCGGGCACGGGTTGACATCTGATGCGATACCCCCACTGAAGACCGGGTCTGGGATCGGAATCCCGTCGCCCCCAGCGGTTCTGCTGCCCAATGGGCGGGTAGTTACGCCTCCGATTGAGGCGGTCGAACGCTTTCAGGGGTTTCCCTCTCGATGGACGTCTGCGTTGAGGAAGGTGAGGCATGGGCGGAATCGCTGGCGTCTCGTGGGCAACGCTGTGTCGGTACCCGTTGCGGCGTGGATTGGAATGCGGCTGGCGAGGCCTGGCAGCTACGACGCGCGCAACGACCGCGCCAAAGTAGACGGTGCGCCTTGGCCTAGCGCAGCGTGGTACATGGGCGGCGCCAGGATGGTCGCTTCTGTGTCGGAGTGCCCATTGGCCAAGCGACGCGGGCGGCTGTCCGCCTTCGCGACGGAGGGATGGCCGGACTTGTCGAACCGGGCGTTGGCGGGTTTCGTGCGTAGGGCGGACGAGGGAAATCTCCGATACCCTAACGGGTTCTTGGAGACTCTCAAGGCAAACCTCTAGGCCGTGCAAAGCAGGTTGTGTCATTCGCACACAAAGATCTCTCCTGAGATGGCGACGAGATCTGTGTACCGGACAAGGTGGTGAAGCAGATGGTAGATTCGCGCCTAGCGAAAGCGGATCAGTCGGGGTTGGAAGTGAGACGGAAAGCTGACGAACGATCCCGATGCTGCAGGTCAGATAGGTCACCGATGCGACTCCGGGATGACAGCCTCGAAGCTGGCTAACGCCGAGCGGAGGTTCTCGATGATCTGATCGGCGAGCACCTCCGGCTCGGGCAGGTTCTCCAAATCGGTCATGGACGCATCCTTCAGCCAGAACACGTCGAGACCTGCTTTGTCGCGCTCGAGGAGTTCTTCACGCGAGAAGGCGCGCCATCGGCCATTCGGGTTGTCCTCGCCCCAACTCTCGTCCCGGACATGGCGATGCTCCGGGTTGTAGCAGGCGACGAAGTCCTGAAGGTGGGCGTACGTCAGGGGTTTCTGCTTGAGCGTGTGATGTACGTTGGTGCGGTAGTCGTAGTACCAGACCTTCGACGTCTGCGGATCAGGACTGGCCGGACGGTTGTCGAAGAAGATGACGTTCGCCTTCACGCCTTGGGCGTAGAAGA
>JAPOYW010000039.1 GCA_026706425.1 Gammaproteobacteria bacterium | reverse complement strand
GGTGCCATGCCCGTGATCAGGCTCGTCGAAGTGCCCGACTACCGACCGTTCCACCGTCTCGGATTCCTAGGCATCTACGCGGCAGAAACGCGTTGGGGACGGGCTTTTGCCGTCCCGGTCGATCCTCGGGGCAAATCCCGGGACGGGCGGGGACAAGCCCCGCCCCTACGAATCTACGCGGCAGAACGGTCCGACGACGGAATGTCCGAGCTGGTGCTGCCCTATTCGGAGCGCGGGTATCCGCTCAATACAACACCACCGAGCGAATCGACTCCCCCGCGTGCATGAGGTCGAAGGCGTTGTTGATGTCGCCGAGCGGCATGGTGTGGGTGATGAGATCGTCGATGTTGATCTTGCCGTCCATGTACCAGTCGACGATCTTCGGTACGTCCGTGCGGCCCTTGGCGCCCCCGAAGGCGGTTCCCCGCCAGACCCGGCCGGTGACGAGTTGAAACGGGCGCGTGGCGATCTCCTTACCCGCGCCCGCGACGCCGATGATGATGCTCTCGCCCCAGCCCTTGTGGCAGCACTCCAGGGCCTGGCGCATGACCTCGACGTTGCCGATGCACTCGAAGGAGTAGTCGACGCCCCCGTCGGTCATGTCGACGATGGCGTCGGTGACGTTGTCGACCTCGGTCGGGTTGATGAAGTCGGTCATGCCGAACTGTTCGGCCAGCACCCGCTTTCCGGCGTTGATGTCGACCCCGATGATCCGGTCGGCCCCCACCAGTCTCGCGCCCTGTATGACGTTCAGTCCGATCCCGCCCAAACCGAACACGGCGACGTTGGACCCCGGCTCCACCTTGGCCGTGTTCATCACGGCACCGAGCCCGGTGGTCACGCCGCAGCCGATGTAGCAGACCTTGTCGAAGGGCGCGTCTTGGCGAATCTTGGCCACCGCGATCTCGGGCAGAACGGTGAAGTTGGAGAACGTCGACGTGCCCATGTAGTGCAGGATCGTCTCGCCGCCCTGGGAGAACCGAGAGGTGCCGTCGGGCATGAGGCCCTGGCCCTGGGTCGCGCGGATGGCGCCGCAGAGGTTGGTCCTGCCCGATGTGCAGAACTTGCACTGGCGGCATTCCGGCGTATACAGCGGGATAACGTGGTCGCCGACGGCGAGACTCTCGACGCCCGCGCCCACTTCGACGACGATCCCCGCGCCCTCGTGACCTAGGATGGCGGGAAACAGGCCCTCCGGATCGGCTCCGGACAGGGTGTATTCGTCGGTATGGCAGATGCCGGTGGCCTTGATCTCCACCATTACCTCGCCTTCCCGAGGCCCATCCAGGTGCACCGTATCCACTTCCAACGGTTCGCCCGCAGCCCGCGCCACGGCAGCTCTCACGTCCATCTGTCTTCCCCCGGCAAAATCGCCTGCAAGCAAAGAGACCGTGATGGTCGCTCAAGGTGCGGATTCAACGCAAATGTGCGCTGTTCCAGCCCGCCCGCGCGCCCTGCGGGCGCGTTGGAAGTTCGCTCGGCGAACGTCGGAGTCGTGTGCGCCCTGCCGACGCCGCACTAGGCCGTGGCGGTCTCCTTGCTGAACAGGCGCACGCTGGCGCCGGTCAGCATGTCCCGGAGCTTGCTGCGGATGGCCCACAGGCAGAGTAGCGAAGGAATCACCATCAGCGCGGTGATCACGAAGAACGTGCCCCAGTCACCGTCGAGCCAGTCGACGAACATCCCGGACGACGCCGCGACGATCGTCCGACCCGAGGTGCCGATGGAGTTGAGCAGCGCGTACTGGGTTGCCGTGTAGGTCCGGTCCACCAGCATCGAGATGAACGCCACGAACGTCACGGTGGCGAAGGCGCTGGTGAGATCGTCCATCACCACGGCGACCGCGAACAGCAGCTCAGAACGACCGGTCCAGGCGAGCGCCGCGAACAGCAGGTTCGTCGCAGCCATGCTGATGCCCGAGATGAACAAAGCCCGGACGAGACCCATCCGGATCGCGAACAGGCCGCCGAGCACGGTGAACGCTACGGTCGTCACCCAACCGAGTCCCTTCGAATAGACAGCGATGTCGGTCTTCGAGAAGCCGACTTCGTTGTAGAAGATAAGCGACATCCGACCGAGATAGGCCTCGCCGATCTTGAACAGAAAGATGAAACCCAGAACGGTGGCGGCGATGGCGAACCCGTTGCGACGGAAGAAGCTGAGCAACGGTCCACCGATGGTGGCTGCGAACCAAACGGTGGCCGCCGCGAGCGCCCCGGGAGAGTCCGCGAGACCCAGCCGCGCGGCGAGGCGCCGCTGCTCCTCGGCTTGTGCCGCAGCCCTCGCGGTAGCTGGCGCTTCCCGGACGAACATCAAGCCTATGTTGCACAGGATCACGACCACGCCGAGCACGAGAAACGTCTTCTGCCAATAGTCCGCGACGCCTGCGCGCTGGAGTACCTCGGCGACTTCCAAGGCCACTGCCCCGCCAAGCTTGTAGCCCGTCCACCAGCCCACCACCGCGGTCGCCGCCGCCGCCGCCATGGACGCCCCCTCCGCAGTGCCGATCTGCTCGATCCGGAGCGCGTCGATAACGATGTCCTGGGTCGCCGAGGCGATGGCGATGACGAGACCCACGGCCACGACCGCCGTCAGGTTGGCCACCGGGTCGGCGACGCTCCACCCGAGGAGGCAGGCGAGAATGACCGCCTGCAGGACTACGATCCAGGCCCGTCGGTGGCCAATGCGGCTCGTTAGACCGGGTATCCGGATCCGGTCGATGAGGGGCGCCCAGAGGAAGTTGAACGCGTAGACTCCGAGGATCAGCCCCGCCCAGCCGATGGTCGTGCGGCTCAAGCCGCCTTCCTTGAGCCAAAGGTTGAGGGCGGTGCCGATCAGCACTTGGGGGAACCCGCTGATCGTCCCGAGCAGCAGGATCCGCGCCATGCGTCGCTCGAAATAGACGGCGAGCGGTTTCCCAATTCCTTCCATGGCGTCTATGCTCCTCGGTTTCCTTATCCGAGCGCGCTCACAGCCGTTCGGCCACCGGCAACCGGGGTCAATCGGCGCGAGCGAGCATACCCCGGTCGGTCAATCGGCAGCCATGACTTCGTGGCCCACTTCCGCGTCGACGAGGACCGGGCGCACGGCGTCGCGCCAGATGTCGTAGCCCGCGTCGTTCATGTGCAGGTTGTCGGCGACGAATATCTCCGGCCGCGGCTTGCCGTCTTCGTCGAGCGTCGGGGTTGCGGTGTCGATGCAGGTGAGGCGCGCATCCTTCGCGGCCCGGTCGGCAAGCATCGCGTTGGTGGCCGACATGGTGTCCCAGAGGTTCCAGCGGCGGATGCTCGGCTTCACCGCCAGGATGTAGATCCGGGTCCGCGGCAAGACCTCGTGGATGCCTGCGGCAATGGCGTCGAAATGGGCCAGGATCTCCTCCGGCGTCGCGCCTCCAGCGGCATCGTTGTCGCCTTCGTAGAGCAGCACGGCACGCGGTTCGTGGCGAAGCACGAGCTCGTCGAGGAAATGGCGGACGTCCTTCATGTTGCTGCCGCCGAAGCCGCGCGGAATGAGAGTGAGCGGCGCCAAATCCTCCGCGATGCGGTCGTGCCAGCCGCGCATGCTGGAACTGCCGGTGGCGACGATCGCGCCCTTCGGCGGCGGTGACTCGGCGTCCGCCGCGAGGAAGGCGTCGATCGCCGGACGGAAACGTTCGGGGTCCGGGTATTCGGCTGCGGCGGTAGTCGTCAGCAGCGCCAACGCGATAGCAATTCCTTTGGGCACGGGTTCCTCCCTTGGTTCGGCGTTCGACCGGCACGTATCAACCCTATCCTCCCGGTCGGAGACCACCGCCCGCAAGC
>JAPOYW010000169.1 GCA_026706425.1 Gammaproteobacteria bacterium | reverse complement strand
TCGCCGAGTACCTGGTTTAGACCGACCAGGAACACGACGGGGATGCTTGCGCTGGCGAAAAGCCGGGCCATCGACGTCCCGGCACCGCGCAGCACGGTGATTTCGCTAAGACTCGCCAACACCCCCAGGCCCACGAGGGCGCCGATGAATACACCGTACGGCATGAGGTCGTAGAGCTGTCGCGGCGTGCTGAACAGGACGTATTGCAGAGCGTGGGTCTTGGTATAGCCCGGCGTGATGTCCCGGAACTCGTCGAGCAGCGTGAACATGGTCAGGAGCGTCAGCAGACAGGCGATCACCACCGCCGCCGACTTCAACACCGTGACCGCGATGTAGCGGTCCATCTGTCCGCCGATCATCGTCGACTCGGCCAGAGGCGACCCGCCGGACGCGTCCCGGTGAGGATCAACCATGCCGCGACGACGAGCATGACCGCGTGCACGAACCACAGGCCGAGAAAGCGGGGCACGACACCTTCGGCAATCCCGTCCTGGGCGAATACCAGGGCGAGATAGTAGGCCACGAAGAGCGCGACTCCGGGCACCGTTCGGGCGAATCGGCCCGCGCGCGGCTGGGGTCTGGCCATGCCGAACGCGGCGAGCGCGGCGACTACCGTCATCAGCGGCCAAGCAATCCGGCCATGCAGTTCGGCAGCCTGTTTCGGGTCGTCGGTGTCGAGGTCTCGGAAGCGGAAACTGCGAACGTCGACGAGCGGGATCGGGGCTTCGCGCTCCAGGCGTTGTCCCAGCCTCTCGAACTCGACCACGCGGTAGCCGGCCTCGCCGGGGCGACCCTCGTAGCGCACACCGTTGCGCAACTCCAGGAACCGGCTTCGGGTGACGGGATGGCGGTGCTGGCGACCGCTCTCGGCCCAGATTGTGACCTCTACCGGACCTTGGCGTTCTGCGAGGAACACCCCCTCCAGGCGATTCGTCTCGCGGTCCACCGACTGTGCGTAGCTGACCCGGCGACCCTCGTCGTGGGTGTGGAAGGCGCCCGGAACCAATGCATCGAGTTCGCTGTCGACGAGTTGCTCGAGGGACAGTTCGGCGTAAAGCTTGCGCGCTTGTGGGGTAACCACCAGGGACAACGTGGCCACCAGGGCGGCGACGGGCACGGCGATCGCCAAGAACCAGCACATGAAACGCCTTGGGCTCGCCCCGGCGGTCGCCAAGACAGCGTACTCGCGCTCGGCGTGCAGGCGTCCAAAGGTCAGCAGCAAGGCGAGGAACAGCGCGAACGGCGCCGTCACCTGTACGAACTCGGGAATCCGCAGAGCGAGCAGCAACCACAGCGCCTCGGCCGTGAACCGGCCATCGGCCGCGCCCTGCAGAAACCCGATGAAACGGGCGCTCAAGCCAATGATCAAGAGCAGCGCGAACACGCCGAGGAATACGAGGACAAGCTCTCGCGCCACGTAGCGGGCGGCGACATGCCGCCGCAGTGGTTTCGGCTGCGCGATTGCTACTGTCACATGCCGACCACTTGTCTCAGCGTTTCAACGCGTTCATATAAGCTAAGATGCCGCGGGCGAACGGGGGAGCCGATTATGCGTTATGCATCGAGAACGGGGAACGCGGCGTCAGTGGCTACCGACCGTCTCGTCGTACCACGCAGAACCGCACGGGCCATCGCGGCTGCCATGGGTGTCGCCGCCGAGGTCGACCGGGTACTCGACGGCACCAAGAGCAGGACCGGCGGCGTCGCCCGGGTGTTTCTCCAGGGCCGGCCCTCGCGCATGCTGATCGTCGGCGCGGACGACCATGACGCCGACGACGAGACGAAACTGGCGGAGTTCCGGCGCGACGCCAGAGCGGCGGCAATGGCGGTCGCCGGCCTCGACGTAGCCGACGCGACGCTATGCGTGGACGACTTCGATGCCGGCGGCGCGGACGGCTATTGGAAGACGCGTACGGCGCTCGCCGCCATATCGCACGCCGCGTACCGATTCACCCCCTACAAGTCCACAAAGCCGGCAGCCCCCAAGCTCCGCCGGGTCGCCGTACTGTCCCGGCAGCGCGCCAAGATCCGCCAGGCGGTCGGACACTCCCAAGCCCTTGACGACGGGCTCACCTTGGCGAAGGACCTAGGCAACCAGCCCCCGAATGTCTGCAACCCCTCATTCCTGGCCCGGGAGGCACGCCGTCTCTCACGCGGCATCGGCAATGTCACCACCACCGTGCTCGACGAGAAAAAGATGGCCGAACTGGGCATGGGGGCGTTCCTGTCCGTGACCCGGGGCAGCGCCACCCCCGGCAAGATGATCATCGTCAACTACAATGGCGGCAATCGCGGCGACAAACCCGTGGTTCTGATCGGCAAGGGAATCACCTTCGACACCGGAGGGATCAACATCAAGTCCTCGGCGGGCATGGACGAGATGAAATGGGATATGTGCGGCGCCGCCAGCGTTCTCGGCGCGATGAAGGCCGCAATTGCCGCACAACTGCCGGTCAACCTGATCGTCGTCGCCGCCGCGGCGGAGAACATGCCCGGCAGCCGGGCGTCCCGGCCCAGCGACATCGTCACCACGATGTCCGGCCAGACGGTCGAGATCATGAATACCGACGCCGAAGGCCGACTTGTGCTCTGCGATGCGCTCACCTACGCGAAACGTTTCAAACCCGCTGCCGTGGTCGACATCGCCACGTTGACCGGTGCGCAGGTCGTGGCGTTGGGATCTCAGGCCAGCGCCTTGTACGCCAATGACGACGACCTCGCCAACTCCCTCGCGTCCGCCGGGGATGAAACCGGCGACCGGATGTGGCGGATGCCGCTCTGGGACGACTACCAGAGCGCATTGGACAGCGCTTTCGCCGACATGAAGAACGTCGGCGGTGGACGGGCTGCCGGCTCGATCGTCGCCGCCTGTTTCCTGTCCCGGTTCGCCAAGGACTTCCCGTGGGCGCACCTCGATATCGCCGGCAGCGCCTACGTCGGCGGCAAGGGATCCACCGGTCGGCCCCTGCCCGCGCTCTTCGAATTCCTGGTCAACGTGGCGTCCTAGCGCTCTCGGCATGACACGAATCGACTTCTACATCCTGCCGGATGTCGACGAGATCGCCCGGCATCGGTTCACCTGCCGCCTTGCGCACAAGGCCGCGACTGGTGGCAAGCGCGTGCATATCCGAACCTCGGAGAGTGCCGTGGACGACCTCGACGGTCTGCTCTGGGAATACCCCACCCAACACTTCTTGCCCCACGCTCGGCTTGCCGATGCCGGACCGGAACCCGTGACCGTCGGCAGCGAGGACGAGGAGCCGGGCCACGACGAAGTCCTGATCAATCTCGGGCCCGGGATCCCGGGCTTCTTCAATCGATTCGAGCGCGTCTCGGAGGTTGTGCTCGCCAACCAACGCGCTGCGGGAAGAGAGCAATACAGGCGCTACCGCGAAGGTGGGTATCCCCTGTTCCACCACGAACTGGACAACTGGGAATAGCGTCCATTCCCGTGCGCGCAATCAACGGTTTCGGCCTTGCCAGCGCGGCGGGTAACGTGGCGTCGGCGCGCCGCCCGAGGCGGACATCAACGTGAATAAGCACGATGGACATTAGGGGCAGCTTCGATCCCGCAGTGATCGAGGCCGGTCTCTACGAGGTGTGGGAACGAGAGGGACACTTCGCACCCCGTGGCAACGGGGCTCCCTATTGCATCGCCATCCCGCCGCCGAATATCACCGACCGGCTGCACATTGGTCATGCCTTCCAGCACACGCTGATGGACGCGCTCATCCGCTATCACCGCATGAACGGCCGACGAGCGCTGTGGCAAACCGGCACCGACCATGCGCAGATCGCCACGCA
>JAPOYW010000173.1:2107-3805 GCA_026706425.1 Gammaproteobacteria bacterium | reverse complement strand
GGTCTTTTGGCCCCGTGCGCGCACATGCGACCTCAAACGTAGTCCCCGCTATGCTTTCGGTCGCGAGCACGCGCACGGAACCAAAATCCTCGGCGATCATCGCGGCCACTGGTGAGATATCCGGACTAGAGGAACAGACGCAACGGGGCACCGGGAAGCCGCTCGCATCGCCCGAAGACCCGGTGCAGATGATCCGTCTGCACTAGCGTGCCGGACAACATGACTGTCGTTCGCAACGACAGACAAGCGGACCACTTCGCTGAGTGCTTGTTGTTGGGGGGCGGCACATCCTCCCGTTGCGTCGCGTCGTGCGAGCCTGCAACGCCGTGCGGTCGTCACGGCACTCAAAACGGGGAACACTAGCCGCCGAAACCCGCTCCGGCCGGCCACGTCGCTGTACCGGTACTCGCCATGGCGGGCGGACCGGTACGCCGACGGGTCCGTCTGCAGGGTCAGGAGGGTGAGTCGATCACCCTGGTGAGCCGGGAACTTCCGGGTTCGACGCTGCTGACCGCGCCGATGCCGTTGCAGGCCCGGTAGAGGCTGATCGGCGGCGTGCTACCGTTCTCGAAGGTGACCGACCGATAGCTGCCCCGATCGGCCAGCAGTTGCCTCACCAAGGCGTTGTTGGATCCGTGGCCGGATTGGTAGCCCGCGAAGGCGCCGATGATCGGATGGCCTGCGACGTAGAGGTCTCCGATCGCATCGAGGATCTTGTGCTTGACGAACTCGTCCTCGCAGCGCAGGCCCTCGTCGTTGAGCACCCCGTCGTCGTCGACGACCACCGCGTTGTCCAAACTGCCGCCGCGGACCAGGTCCATGGCGCGTAGCCGTTCGATGTCCGACAGAAAGCCGAACGTGCGGGCCCGGCTGATGTCGCGAATGAACGCCCGGGACGAGAAATCCACCGCCGCATGCTGGCTGTGTCCCTCGAAGTACGGATGATCGTAGTTCATCGTGTACTCGAGCCTGAACCCGTCGTGCGGCGAGAGCGAGGTGACCGCGCACCCATCCGTCCAACTCACCTCCCGCGTGACCTCAAGGAAGCGCTTCGGCGCCGGTTGCTCTTCGATCCCCGCCGCCCGGATGAGCCGAACGAACGGTGCCGCGCTGCCGTCCATGATCGGCAACTCCGAGCCGCTCACGTCGACCTGGGCATTGTCGATGCCCAGACCGGCGAAGGTCGCCATCAGGTGTTCGATCGTGGAGATACGGACGTCGTCGTCGCCAAGGGTCGTCGCGAGCTGGGTATCGACGACGTTTTGAGCCTTGGCCTCCACGCTGCAACCCAGGTCGCAGCGCCGAAACACGATGCCCGCGTCCGGCTGCGCCGGATGGATCGTCACCTCGACATCCTGACCGGTGTGGAGCCCGACTCCCTTCGCGTGAACCGCCCTTGCTAGCGTTCTTTGTCTTATCAACTGACGCCTGCCGTCAAGATGTGTCCTATGTACCTGGGCGTCCCCAAACGCCCTCGCGCCGAGCCAAGTGCGCTGTTCGATACCCTGGCGGCGCCGTCGTCGTCCTACGACGGCGCCGTCCAAACCCCTCGCGCAGCCCACCGCGCCGGCTAGCGAATACTAGCAATCGGTTCGATCCGCCACTGCCGAACTTTTGTAACAGTTTGTATCGATTAGATTTTTGTGAGTGGTGGACAGGGAAGTCGTCGTCAAGAGGCGAGGCAGGCCGACGCCGACC
>JAPOYW010000173.1:0-2097 GCA_026706425.1 Gammaproteobacteria bacterium | reverse complement strand
CGGGCATGGCCGTGGCCCATTCGTCGGTCACATTCGGTTCCGGGTGCCAACCTCTGCAACAGCAGGTCAGCTGCGACTGTCGCAGACACCCATCCGGTGTACAGCTTGGTGCCTTCCTCGCGGAGGATTCCACCGGTTCGTGTCATGGGATGAACCCGGTCAAGGGGCTCTAGCGTTCGATCAGCCCCAGTTCCTTGGCTACGTTCAAGGCCCCCGTTCGGCGCGTCACGGACAACTTCCTGTAGATGTTCTTCAGATGGTACTTGACGGTGTCCTCGGTCACGCTGAGTCCATAGGCTATTTCTCTGTTGGATGCACCCTTGTCGACTTCGACCAACACCTGCACCTCGCGGCGGCTTAGGGGAGACAGACTCGATGCGTCCTTTTCGTTCCATCGCATTCGGCGCCGCCCCATGAAGGACACCTCCGGCCGGGTCTCCCGACCGACTTGCCGGTCCTGCGGCTCGAAAGACCCCCCGTCCATCAAGGCGTGGCCGTGCGCGCAAAAGCGATGTCCTTCAGCGAAATCAATCGTCACGTTTCGAGCCCGAATCATCGCTCACCGAGGAGAACGCCTCGGAAACTTCGGCTACAGCCGCGGCAGCGACTACGGCAACGGGGATGAGCGCGATCACGTCGGTCTCCCCAACAAGGTCGATGTAGGTGGAATTCGCCGATCACGTTCCGCGATTGGTGCCAGCCGGTCAACGAAAAATCCCCTCAAGCTGTGTCGTGATTTCCGCGGCTGACCCGGCGCGCCTGCAGGACGGTGGCTCCGCGTCCGGCCCGACGACCGTCATTGCGACTCCCCCGACAATCGTTGATGTATTAGTATGCGAATACGCTTGTGTCGATCTATTCACTCAACGCCGTCTCGGGCACGCCGATCTACCGGCAGATCGTGGATCAGACCTGTCAGCTCGTTGCCAGCGGCCAACTGAGGCCAGACCAGCATCTTCCGTCCGTCCGCGCCCTAGCGGGAGAGCTCGGCATAAACCCAATGACGGTCTCCAAGGCGTATTCCCTGCTCGAGCGCGACGGCATCGTCGCCCGGCGACGCGGCCTCGGCATGGTCGTCGTCGAGACCTCGATTACGCCCGCCGAGACGATTCGCCCGCAAGCCGTCGCCCTCGTCGAAGCTGCGCGCCGGCTCCGGCTAAGCCGCCGGGAAATCGCAGCGGCAATCGATCAAGTCTGGACGACAGACGAGGAAGTCAAATGACCGAACCGACATCCCTCGCCAACGGGACGCTAGCCGCCGCAATCGACCGGTCCTCCAGGATGTCTGAACACTAGATTGCTTGAGCGCCCGTGATGCTTACACTCAGGTTGCAAATGGACGAATGCCCGAATCCGCTCCTTGACGGCTCGCGTACCCGCGAGACGCGCTAGACTCTAGTCCGCTTGTCGACGCAGGAATGCCGGGATGTCGAGGTAGTCGGGATCCGAAGGCACCGTCCTAGTCGCCACCTCCTCCGTAACGGGATTGTTGCGCATCACGGTGGGTCGATCCAGGTCCCGGTAGTTGGTCACTCCGATTGGATTGCGCACGGGAACCGACGTGTCCGCGGATTCCGACTTGGCGTTGCCGAGACCGGTCGCCACGACGGTGATCCGCATCTCCTCGCCGATCGTCTCGTCGCTCACGGTGCCGATCACGACGGTTGCTCCCTTGGAGGCCAGGTCCCGGACCGAATTCCCGATCTCCTGAAACTCGCGGATGCCGACGCTTGGGGCGGTCGTGATGTTCACCACGACGCCTCTCGCGCCGCGGAGGTCGACGTCTTCCAGCAGCGGGCTGTTGATCGCCTCCTCGATGGCGTCGCGGGCCCGATTGTCGCCGGACGCCTGACCGGTGCCCATGATCGCCATGCCTCGCTCCGACATCACCGTGCGGACGTCCGCGAAGTCCACGTTTATGCGGCCCGGCCTGATGATGATGTCCGAAATGCCTCGGACGGCGCCCAACAGCACGTCGTCCACCGCCGCGAACGCCTGGTCCATCGTGGCATCGTCGTCGAACACGGCGGGCAGCCGGTCATTCGATATGGCGATCACGGAGTCGACATGCTGCCTCAGTTCGACGATGCCCTGTTC
>JAPOYW010000200.1 GCA_026706425.1 Gammaproteobacteria bacterium | reverse complement strand
GAAACCGGCCGGGGCCCCGATGCACAGGCCGGCGACCAGGCCAACGCAGGCGAAAGGATGCGAACAGATGGATTTGCCGAACAGAGACACCATGGACAGCCGCCCCATGCCGGTCTGACCGCTAAGAAATTAGCATATCATGCGGCTGACATGAAGCCCTTGAACCGAAGCCGTATGCTTGTGCGTTCGTGTTTGACAAAAGGAACATTTCAATGACTGCCATTGCCGGTCCGCAGGACGGACCCGTCGCCGTGACGGGCGCTTCGGGGTTCATCGGATCCCACACCGTGAAGAACCTGGTCGAAGCCGGCTACGACGTGCGGGCATGCCTACGGGACGCCACACGCGAGGACAAGACCGCCTACCTGAAGGCCATGCACGATGCCGGGCCAGGTACGGTTTCGCTCCACTCGTGCGATCTCATGAAGGCGAGCGAGGGGGCGTACGACGACGCCTTCGCCGGCTGTTCCGCCGTATTCCACGTGGCCGCCGACATCGGCACCGACCCGGCGTACGGACGGCCGAGCCCGGAGGCCCAGTACGAAAGCCTCGTGACCCAGACCGCGGGCGTGCTGGAATCCACGAGAAAGACGGGTACGGTCCGCCGGGTTATCTACACCTCCTCCACCGCCGCCGTCATGGGTCGGGGCGGCCCGGATCGGCCGGTGGACTACGAATACACGGAGGACGACTGGGCAGGCGGCAGCTACGAGACCTTGGATGATCGCTATACCTTCGCGGACGCCAAGGGCGAGGTCGTGAGAGCTTGGACCGTGCAACGTTCGTCCTATGCGAAGGGCAAGGTCGACGCCGAACGCCTGGGTTTCGAATTCGGTGCCAAGCACGGCATCGACGTGATCGCCCACTGCCCCTGCCATGTCCTCGGTCCGTTGCTCGGCCGGCCGCACCACACGGTGTGGCAGCGCCGCATCGGGGTGTTCCTGTCCGGCAAGACCGACTTTCCGGAACAGGGCATGAACTGGAACATCATCGACATCCGGGACATCGCCGAAGCGCAGCGCCTGATAGCCCAGAGCAGCGTCGCCGGCAACGGTTCGCGCTACATGATGGTGGCGACGGACGAGTCCGGCGAGCCGACGATGCGGGAGCTTCTCGACCTGCTCGCCGAGTTGTTTCCCGACATCGCCGTGGCGGGCGACTACGAGCCGCTGCCTTCCGACACCCGGCTGCGCGCGAAGTGCCGCAAGGCCATCGAGGAACTCGGGCTCGAAACCCACGACGTACGCGACACCCTGCGCGACACCGGCAACTCGTTGATCGAACTCGGCGTCATCGAACCGGCCTGGAAGTAAGAGTCCGCGGGGGCGCACGCGTGCCCTTCGGGCGCGTTGCGGTCGCCCGTGCCCGGTTCCGAAGACCGCGGCGGGATGACCGGCCAGCGCTCGGCGTTTCCACCGAGCACCGAATCCCCTATGCTCGCGCAGGGGAACGCAATCACGTGGGGATGGAGCACGAAGATGACCGCAAATAGACTGTGGCTGGCAGGCTCGATGGTCGCCCTGGCGGGTGCTACGTGGGCGGCGAGCTTCGTGGATTCCTGGGGTCCGGCGGTGGGTGCCACCGCCCCGGCCATCGAGGCCGAGGACCAGGACGGCACGGTCCGCGACCTGGCTTCGCTCAGCGGCGAACGCGGCGTCCTGCTAGTGCTGAGCCGCTCCGCCGACTGGTGACCCTTCTGCAAGGCCCAGTTGGTTCAACTGGACAAGCACCGTAGCGCGTTCGAAGCCCTCGGCGTGAAGATCGCCGCCATGACCTACGACAGCCAGGAGATTCTCAAGGAGTTCCACGACGCTCGGGATCTCGGCTTTCCGCTCCTGCGCGATGTCGACGGAAAGCACGTGAACGCATTAGGCGTGCCGGACGAGGACCTCGGCAGCGGCATTCCCTTGCCGGGGATTCTCTGGCTGGCGCCGGACGGACGCATCAACGCGAAGTTCGCGGAACGCGGGTATCGCACGCGCCCGCCGATCTCGGACCTCTTGGAAGCCGTCAGCGCAACGCCGAACTCCTGACCGGAACGCGAGGTGTCCGCCGTACTGCCCGCCATCATTCTCGTTTCGGCGACCCTCTACCTTGTGCTCCTTATCGGGAGCGCGGTGTACGGCGCGACCCGCCAGGAGGGCGGCCGCGACCTGTTCCGTTCCGATGCCGTGAAGGTCGTGACCGTCGCGCTCGTCGCGGCGCTCGGGGTCCTGCCGACCGAAGTGCTGGGCTTCCTCTGGATGGCGCTGCTGCGGGGCTACTTCGACGTCACGGCGTACCTGTTCTTACTGGTCACGGGGCCCGTGGTGGCGGCGATGGCGGCAATTCAGGCATTCGCGCTGTCGCGGATCTACCGGGCACGGCCCATGCTTCTCGCGGCCGTCTACGTCGGCGTCTATGCGGCCACCTACGCCTTTTGGCTGTCCCGGATCTTCAACCCGCCGGGCGACGTCGTTCGCTACGCCGCGGTCGTCCTCGTCGTCGGCGGGATCACGATGGCGCTCTTCGCCCGGTTCGCCTGGCGCCGTCCCGCCTGAGCAGCGCCGCAGGCTGCTCCGGGTTCGGCGACATGTCTACAGCACAAAGGAGTGGTCGATGAGCTACAAGCACCCATCGGGAGAACCCTTCGAAGGCCGGATTGGCCGAACCGTCTACGAGTCCGAACCCTGGTGGCCGGCACCACGGACAGGGCGCGGCAAGCCCAACGTCGTGCTCATCGTGCTGGACGACACCGGCTTTTCGCACTTTGGGTGCTACGGCTCGACCATCGAGACGCCGAACATCGACCGGCTGGCCGGCAACGGTCTCCGCTACGTCAACTTTCACACGACGGCGCTCTGTTCACCGACGCGCGCGTGTCTTCTGACCGGTCGCAATCACCACTCGGTCGGGATGCGAGGCGTGTCCAACATGGATACGGGGTATCCGAACATGCGTGGGTTCCTGCCGCGCTCCGCCGCAACCGTGGCGGACGTGTTGCGAGGGGCCGGCTACGGAACCTACGCCACCGGCAAATGGCACCTCACACCGATGTCGGAGTGCTCTGCCGCAGGGCCATTCCACAACTGGCCCCTGCAGCGGGGATTCGATCGCTTCTACGGCTTCATGCAGGGCGAGACAGACCAGTTCTATCCGGAACTCACGAAGGACAACCACCACACCGAAGCACCGGCTCTGCCGGAAGACGGCTATCACGTCTCGGAAGATGTGGTGGACCGGTCCATCGGCATGCTGCGCGACCAGATTTCGCTAGTGCCGGAGCGCCCGTTCCTTCTGTATCTCGCGTTCGGCGCCACCCATTCGCCCCACCAGGCGCCCGAAGCCTACCGCGACAAGTATCGAGGTCGGTTCGACGCGGGTTGGGACGTCGTGCGAGCCGATTGGTTCCAGCGTCAGAGAGAACTCGGCATCATCCCGGCGAACACGGCGCTCGCACCGCTCAATCCCGGCGTCAGACCGTGGGACCAACTCACCGCGAACGAACAGAGATTCGCCGCGCGCCTGCAGGAGGCGTTCGCCGCGCAACTCGATCACACGGATGCGCAGATCGGCCGGCTGGTGGCGTTCCTCGACGAACTCGGCCAACTCGACGATACGCTACTCATCGTCATGTCGGACAACGGCGCAAGCCAGGAAGGCGGACCGACCGGTGTCTTCGATGAAATGAAGTGGTTCAACGGCATGGTGGAAGATGTCGATGAGGCCGTGAAACGGCTCGACGACGTCGGCGGCCCGGATAGCCACTCCAACATCCCCTGGGGCTGGTCGCAGGTCGGCAACACGCCGCTCAAGTGGTACAAGCAGAACA